>NZ_JAMXXO010000014.1:0-82464 GCF_024129115.1 Acinetobacter lwoffii | reverse complement strand
GCGCTCGGGCAAAGCAGTGCTTTGCTTATCCTCTTACTTCAGGCACAGCCTTCGTCTTGCGCTCGGGCAAAGCAGTGCTTTGCTTATCCTCGCTCATGCCATTGCAATTGTTCACGTAAGCGTACAACTTCACCAATAATGGTCAAAGTCGGGGCTTGAATCTGATGTTCGGACACTTTGGATGCAATATCGGCAAGCGTTCCTACTACAACTTTCTGTTCAGGCGTCGTACCTTTAGAAACCAAGGCCACTGGCATGTCGGCTCGCTGACCATGAGCGATTAATTCTGCACAGATTTTCTCCAGTCCCACCAGCCCCATATACAGCACTAAGGTCTGGTTTTCATAGACCAACTCATTCCAAGGCAATTCTGGCGAACCTTCTTTTAAGTGACCAGTCAGGAAACGCACACTTTGCGCATAATCACGATGGGTTAATGGAATGCCGGCATAGGCTGAACATCCTGAAGCTGCAGTAATACCTGGAACCACCTGAAAAGTAATCCCAGCAGCAAATAGTTCTTCAATCTCTTCACCGCCACGCCCGAATATAAATGGATCACCACCTTTCAGACGGCAAACCCGCTTTCCTTCACTGGCATATTTGACCAATAAAGCATTAATCCCATCTTGCGGAACCGCATGATTGGAACGCGCCTTACCCACATAGATCTTTTCCGCATCGCGGCGGCACAGCTCCATAATTGGCGCTGAAACCAGTCGGTCGTAAATCACCACATCGGCTTGCTGCATCAAACGCAAGGCTTTTAAGGTCAACAATTCTGGATCACCAGGACCCGCACCGACCAAGTAGACTTCACCTTTCGGCTGTTGCCATTCCTGTAAGGCCTGCTCAATCAGGCGATCTGCTTCCGCAATATTGTCGTTGAACACCTGTTCTTTTAGCGAACTGGCATATAAATCTTCCCAGAAAATACGGCGTTCATCCGGATTGACAATTTTAGCCTTAACCGCACTGCGCCATTTTCCTGAAAATTCAGCCAGCTTGCCCATTCCATGCGGAATAGTCGTTTCCAGTTGGGTACGGATCTGCCGCGATAATACCGGCGACGTGCCATTCGATGCCACCGAAATGACCAAGGGCGAACGGTCAATAATCGCAGGCACCATAAACCGGCAATGCGGCGGATCATCAACGCTATTGACCAGGACATTTTCCGCTTCACACAGTTCAAAGACCTGACGATTGGTCTCTGCATCGTCAGTCGCTGCAATAACCAGTCGATATGGACGTAACGCAACTTCAGGATGAAAAGCCGCCTGCACATATTGTCCTTGGCTATTTTGCACAATTCGCAGCAGACTCTCTTCAATTTCAGGCGCAATCACATGAATGATCGCACCTGCTTTTTGAAGTAAAAGTGCTTTACGGTATGCAATATGTCCACCACCGACAATCAGACAAGGTTGCTGTTGCAACTTTAACGAGATTGGAAAAATATCCACGAACTACCTCAAAATTATAAATCTGACTGTCTATGCAATTTTCATGCACATTTAGGGATGCTGAGATCGACAATTAGTCGATATAAGTCACACCACCCATATATGGACGTAATACTTCAGGAATCTCAATCGAGCCATCGGCACGTTGATAGTTTTCCATCACTGCAAGTAAAGTACGACCCACGGCCAGACCTGAACCATTCAAGGTATGCACAAATTCAGTTTTCTTCTGATCAGCACGGTAACGCGCTTTCATACGACGCGCCTGGAAATCCCCCATGTTTGAGCATGAAGAAATTTCACGGTAGGTATTTTGGCTTGGTACCCAGACTTCCAAGTCATAAGTCTTGGTCGCACCAAAGCCCATGTCACCACCACAAAGTAAAATTTTACGATATGGAAGTCCGAGTGCTTGCAAAATGCCTTCAGCATGGCCAGTCAATTCTTCAAGCACTTGCATCGAAGTTTCAGGTTTTACAATCTGAACCATTTCGACTTTGTCGAATTGGTGCTGACGGATCAAACCGCGGGTATCACGACCATAAGAACCTGCTTCACTACGGAAACATGGTGTATGCGCTGCATATTTCAATGGCAGACGGTCTGCATCAATAATTTCATCACGTACGAAATTCGTCACTGGCACTTCAGCCGTCGGAATCAGATAAAACTCTTTTTCACCCTGCAGCTTAAACAGATCTTCTTCAAATTTAGGCAGCTGACCTGTACCGCGCAATGAGTCTGCATTGACCAGATAAGGCACATAGGCTTCAGTATACCCATTTTGGTCTGTGTGCGTATTCAGCATGAACTGGGTAATGGCACGTTGTAAACGTGCTAATGGACCTTTTAGTACGCTAAAACGTGAACCGGTTAATTTGGTCGCGGTTTCAAATTCCAGACCGCCCATCATTTCGCCCAGATCCGTATGGTCTTTGATTTCGAAATCAAATTCACGCGGTGTACCCCATTTCAGGATTTCCACGTTATCACTTTCGTCTTTACCTTCAGGCACAGCTTCATCGGGCAAGTTTGGAATAGACAGTAATTTTTCTTCAAGCTCAGTTTGCAGTTCAGCCAGTGCTGCTTCAGCCGCTTTGATTTCATCACCAATCGCAGACATGCGTGTCATGATTTCAGATGCGTCACCACCTGCTTTTTTAATTTGACCGACTTGTTTGGCACCGGCATTACGTTCAGCTTGCAGGGTTTCTGTCTTGGACTGAATCTCTTTACGGCGTGCTTCTAGGGACGCCCACTCTTCAACATTGAGTTGAACACCACGTTTTGCCAAGGCTACATTTACAGCCTCAATATTATTTCTGAGTAATTTCGGGTCGATCATAATCAATCTTTGCAGAAGAAAAAAACTGGCTATAGTGTAAGCTCTTAACGTCAAAAAATACAGTGACCCTGACCCTAGCTGCGTCCTATTAGTACAATATTTAGGAAGCTTCTTACTGCAAAATGGCTAAATATTCAGGCTGAATCACTTCATTTAAATCCGCATAGGACACTTTTAATTCAGGCATTCCTGTTGCCGCCGGAGCTAACTCGCCTGCCGGATACACCATTACCAGACCAGACCTGTCAAAATAATAGTTATCACTCAATTTTAACGGCTGTTGTTGAATCCTTTGCGTACTCAGCCATTGAGTATTGGCCTGATACATTGCATTCAGCAGTTTCTGCTCACCGCCATTTAATAATAGTTGAGAGAGGGCCAAACGTTTTCTCTGCTTTAGATCAAAATTGATATATTCCACATGTTTCAGAGAAGCATTTTTATTCCTTGCCAGATTGGAACTTTTTAAGGCAAAAGTCGCCAGATAAGCACGCTGATCGACAAATTCCACCTTGATAAAGCGCTGATCCAGATAATGCGGCTCATCGGCTTTTTTAGGATTTTTCTGGGTGACCTTGGTGAATGCAACAGGTTCGGTATGCTGAATGCGCTCAATAAAATATTGATCAATCCAGTCAATATTACTGTCCACCGTTTGTAGATCGAAGCATACGCAACCTTCCAGTTCACACACCACTTTGGCTGCCCCTTTCACAGGAACGGTCTTGGCTTCAATTTGCGTAATCCGATCTGTTTGCGCAATCGTTGCCACTGAGCTGGAGTGAGGCTGACAACCCATCATACCCACAGTGAGTAACAAGACAGCGTAAATTTCAGCAGTTTTCAATAGATTAATTTTCATCCTGAGCTCCAAAAATTTTGCAATTTCATTGACTCGACTTTTATTTATTCTAAGATGCTCTTGTGTTTAGATATAGCTGAACCTTGTAGCCTATCCAAAATAATCCTGATGATCGGCAATAAAAAAGCAACCTCGAAAGGTTGCTTTTTTATTTGGTTCATATTGATGCTTATTGATCAATGATGTCAGTACCTTTTGGTGGAGTAAAGTTAAAGGTAGAGGCTGGAATACTGCTATTTACTTTTACATTGCTAAATTTGATATTGGTGGTTTGTCCCAATGAATCCTGCAAGATCATCAAGCTTGGTGCTTTGTTCGCGCCAAAGCTAATGGTCAGGCTTTCAAACACACCATCGGTATTTTTAGGATACAGCGTGTAATAGGTTTTGCCTTTATTTGGCTGAGTCACCCGGTAAGACTGCATAATCTGACTGGTGTTTCCTGACAGCAATAACGCCGGTGTATTGGCAACCTGCTCATCTAAGCTTTGACGAACGGCTTGCTGCAAGTCCGGATCATAAATCCATACGGTTTTACCCGTGGTTGCAATGACTTGCTTCGACGGTGCGGTCGTTTCCCAATAGAATTTACCCGGACGCGCGACTTTCATCACCCCTTTAAAGGTTTGATTCATATGTTGTGCAGTCAAACCTTTTTTCTGGGTCGCTCTTGGATTGGTTACCTTGGTGCTTTGTTCGAAATTTGCAGTCATGCTACGCACATGATTGAGCTGCTTGACCAGACTGGCTATTGCCTGTTGCTCCGAAGCTGCCACAGGTGCAGCAAACACGGTTGTACTCATCACCGGTGCTAAAGTCACTGCACCCAGAGCCATAGCACAGACGGTTTTACGAAGCATATTCATAATTTCACCCTTATATTTTGCGTGATCGCAATTTATTTGATAGCTCATCTTAAACGAAAATTAAAAGCTAAAATGATAGAAAATAAGAACTTTTGTATTGTTATTAATTCGAAATCGGTTTTTTTGTTCATCATTATGAAGATTTCAGGACAATTTTTACATTATGGAATGTCGATTAATCTTGACATTAATTTTCAGGCATAAAAAAACCCACAAAAATTGTGGGCTTTTTTCTATCTCAGCGGATTACGCGTCAACAGATACGTAGCGACGGCCAAATTGACCTTTCACTTCGAATTTTACTACGCCATCAGCAGTAGCAAATAATGTATGGTCACGACCCATACCAACGTTTTGACCAGCGTGGAATTCAGTACCACGTTGACGAACGATGATGTTACCTGCAGTTACAGTTTGACCACCGTAAACTTTAACACCTAACATCTTAGGATTCGAATCACGACCGTTCTTAGTCGAACCACCGGCTTTTTTAGTTGCCATGTCTATTTACTCCTCGTAATTAGCCTGAAATAGCTGTAATTTTCAACTCAGTGAACCATTGACGGTGACCTTGTTGTTTACGGTAGTGTTTACGACGACGCATTTTGATGATGCGGATTTTGTCGTGACGACCATGGCTAACTACTTCAGCAGTTACAGTAGCACCAGCAACAACTGGAGCACCGATTTGAATGCTTTCACCGTTAACAAGCATCAATACGTCATCAAACGTAATAGTCGCGCCAGTTTCAGCTTTCAATAATTCTACTTTAAGGGTTTCACCCTCAACTACACGGTGCTGTTTACCACCGCTTTGGATTACTGCGTACATAATGTACTCCAAACAAGCCCGTGTCGTCGTGCCGATAAAGGAATATATCGAACTTAAGACGTACGCCACTGGGGGGATATCTAAGGGCGAGGATTTTAAGGGATATTCAAAAAAACAACAAGCCATTTTACTGAAATAATAATGAGCAGGATGCGCTAATTATTTAAATATTAAATAATTTCTATCAAATCAAATACTCAAGATATATTCAGCAACAAAATAATACAGCAGAAATCCGGCCGGTTTGATTAATATACTCAGCCTGACGAATAGGGCGATGCCCCTGACCTTTCCTGATTTTTATGGCTCGAAATCTGGATCGAATCTACATAAGATCTATAAAAAGCTGATTTTTAGTGGAGTTTATGCATTTCTTAGGTTTCACTCATGTTATAAATTGTTAAACTACGCCCAGCGATTTACCAGACTAGAGGTTTTCTTTCACATGACCATCGACTTTAAGCAAGACATTCTCGCGCCTGTTGCTAACGACTTTGCTGCGATGGACACATTCATTAATGAAGGAATTACCTCAAAAGTTGCATTAGTGATGGCCGTCAGCAAACATGTGGTAGAAGCGGGTGGCAAACGTATGCGCCCGATTATGTGCCTTTTGGCCGCCAAGGCATGCGGTGCTGAAAATTTAGAACCGCACCGTAAACTGGCTGCAATCATTGAAATGCTGCATACCGCAACACTGGTGCATGATGATGTAGTAGATGAATCGGGTCTGCGTCGCGGCCGTCCGACGGCCAATGCGACCTGGAATAACCAGACTGCGGTTTTAGTCGGTGACTTTCTGATTTCACGTGCTTTTGATTTGTTGGTCGATCTGAACAACATGGTGTTGCTCAAAGATTTTTCGACCGGTACCTGTGAAATTGCTGAAGGTGAAGTGCTGCAACTACAATCCCAGCATCAACCGGAAACCACTGAAGCGACTTATTTGAATATTATTCATGGCAAAACTTCGCGCCTGTTTGAACTGGCCACCGAAGGTGCTGCCATTTTGTCGGATAAAGATGAATTCCGTCAGCCTTTAAAAACCTTTGCCGGACATTTCGGCAATGCTTTCCAGATTATTGATGACATTTTAGATTACACCTCCGATGCGGACACGCTCGGCAAAAATATTGGTGATGATCTCATGGAAGGTAAACCGACCCTGCCATTGATTGCGGCACTGAAAAACACCACCGGTGAGCAACATGAAATCATCCGTCGCAGTATTGCGACTGGCGGTACGGAACATCTGGAACAGGTCATTCAAATTGTCAATGAATCTGGTGCGCTGGATTATTGCCGTCAACGTGCTACAGAAGAAACTGAAATTGCAATTGATGCCTTACAGGCATTACCTGACTCCGAATATCGTCAGGCCCTGATTAATCTGGCCAAACTGGCCCTACACCGAATTCAGTAACTTTTAAACTCGCCTATGCATATTAATTTTCTAGATCTTTTTCAAAACATGCAACACCAGCTTGAACAACCTCGGGCGGTGCTGGATGAAAATCTTCTGATTGAACTGGTTGAAAGAATCAGACCTGAAGACAGCAGAAATACCGAAGAGATCGAAGCGAAATTCAATGCATTTATCCGGGCTTTATTACTCACCCCGAATGCGGTTGCCACGCTTCAAACCTTTACCCTGCGGATCATTAACCGCTATAAACAGACCGGTCTGTTTTCCGATACCGGCATTTTGTCTCTAGATGGATTCTGGAACCAGCTAAACCAGCGCCTTGGTGCACATGTCTTGCCGCTGATTCCCGACCATCAGCAACTCCAAGAATTATTCCGCAAGATTTTTTATCACCGTACCGACAAATACTGGCTGGATTATTTTGATGAAGACGACTGGCAACGTTTATTTGCAGTTCTGAATCAGGGACATTCCAATCAGCCTGAAAAAACCCGAATTAAAGACCAACTGATCAAGGCATTGACCATTTTGTCTTACCGGATCAGTGGTATTGGTCTGCACCCTGAATTTATTAATGCCCAGCCTGAACTGATGGAATATGAATCTCCTTTTCTGGTACAGAATCGTGAGATTAACGAGTTTATTCAGGAATATAAAAAACGCTATAACACAGTCACCTTAGTCGATTCGATTACCCTACCGGATGCGTCACAAGCGCTGGTGATGCTGGAACAATGTCATGATGTCGTGGCCAAGATTCGCCGTTCTACCAAGCGGACTGGCGTCAGTGTCAGCCTGACCTATATGCTGGCACTGCTGGAACAATGTCTGGAACGGGTCGAGATTCTGCTGAATATGGTGATGGATGACGATGATCTGCGTTATCAATCCATTGGCCTGTTTATGGCGGACATTACTGAAGCAATTTATAGCGAACGCAGTGTGCGGGCCCTGCTGGCCACCAATAGTGAACTTTTGGCTTTGCAAGTGACTGAAAATGCCAGCAAGACCGGTGAACATTATGTGAGTACCGACAAGCAAGGCTTTCTGACCATGTATAAATCGGCTGCAGGTGCTGGTGCCATCATCGCGACAATGGCCACCTTAAAAGTTCTGATGACACGCCTCACCATGGCTCCGTTAATGCAGGCTTTTAGCTACAGCATGAACTATTCGCTGGGCTTTATGCTGATTCATGTGCTGCATTTTACCGTAGCGACCAAACAACCGGCGATGACTGCTGCCGCACTGGCGGCTACTGTACAGCAGCGTAAAGGCTCGAAAATGGCTCAAATTGCCGAGCTGGCCGCGCTGATTGTAAATATCATCCGCACCCAGTTTGTCGCCATTTTGGGCAATATTTCGATTGCGATTCCTGTAGCAGCATTGATTACCTTGTTGTGGGATTTTGCGCTGCATGAACCTTTAATGAATCATGCCAAGGCGGCCAAAACCTTGCATGACCTGAATCCTTTTACTTCGTTGGCAATTCCACATGCAGCGATTGCCGGAGTATGTTTATTCCTGTCCGGATTATTGGCCGGTTATTTTGACAATATGGCCGTTTATCGCAAAGTCGGCCCGCGACTGAAAGCCCATGTGCGTTTATCGCAGCTGATGGGGCAAGAGCGTCTTTACCGTTTTGCTGACTATATTGAACGTAATCTGGGTGCACTGGCGGGTAATTTTATTTTCGGGATCATGCTCGGCAGTATGGGCACCATTGGTTTTATTCTCGGTCTGCCACTGGATATTCGCCATATCGCCTTTGCCTCTGCCAACTTTATTCAGGGTCTAATTACGATCAATGGTCCCGATATCGGCTTGATCGTAGTGTCTTTTCTGGGTGTGTTACTCATTGGCCTGACCAACTTGTTTGTCAGTTTCACTCTGACGATTATTGTAGCCTTACGCGCACGCCGGGTGCGTTTTGAACAGTGGAAACCTTTGGCAAAACTGGTCATGACGCACTTCCTGACCCGACCTAGTGATTTCTTCTGGCCACCCAAGCAAAGCATTGAAATTGACGAAAATCATACATCGACAAAAACTCAAAACTGAGATAATTACACTATATTTAGCAACAAATTCCTTACGAAAAAAATGGAATTCGCATAAAATACGCACACTTGAAAAAAAGTGTACTGACAAGTACACTTTGGTTCAGACAATTGGCCGATCTGCGAACGGTTAAAAGGACAAGGATTTTTGGCATGCATTACTTGTTACTTTTTGTCGGTATTTTATTTTTAATTTTCAGTGTGTTCATCCTGAATATTCCCGCTTTAAACGAGCTCGACTTGCAAGCTGTGGAATGGATGAGTCTGTATCGCACCGAGTTTTGGAATCAAATTACTCAGTCCTTATCCTTAATAGGTGGCATGCCATTTGTATTATTTTTATCCACGCTATGGTGTATTGCATTGCTGTGGTATAAAAAGTGTACAAACGTAATTTTTATATGTATCGGAATTATCGGAGGAATTCTCCTAGCTTGGCTGTTGAAATTTGCAATTGCCCGACCCCGACCACCAGAATCCTTGCATCTGGTTGAAAGTTTTGGAAGTTCCTTTCCAAGTGCCCATAGTCTATATGCGGCTTGTCTGGCTTGTCTGGCAATTTACATCCATCGGCAACATTCCCGTTATACCCTCATCGTGATCGGTGCAGTGGTATGGATGCTGATGATGGGGATCTCAAGAGTTTATCTGGGTGTACATTTTCCTTCAGATGTCATATCCGGCTGGAGTATCAGTTTTATTTGGATTTCGTTGTGGTATATGGTCTGGATCAGATATTGCGCGGCTCACAAATAAGAAAATTTAGATATAAATCTAATTAGAGGTGGAATAATGATGTCTGCAAAGCTTTGGGCACCTGCCCTGACTGCTTGCGCATTGGCAACAAGTCTTGCACTTGTTGGTTGTAGCAAAGATCCTAAAGAGGGCCAGCAAGCTGGTGCTCAACAACAAATGCCACCGACTGAAGTCGGTGTTCTTGTTGCACAACCGCAAAGTGTAGAGCAGTCTGTAGAGCTCTCAGGTCGTACAACAGCATTTGAAATTTCAGACGTACGTCCACAAGCCAGTGGCGTGGTGCTTAAACGCTTGTTCACGGAAGGCAGCTATGTGCGTGAAGGTCAGGCCTTGTATGAAATCGATTCAAGCACGAACCGCACTACAGTAGACAATGCCCGTGCAGCGATTGCCCGTGCTGAAGCCAATCTGGGCGTATTGCGTGTGAAGGAAGGCCGTTACCGTCAACTAGTCGGTACCAATGCCATTTCTAAACAGGAATATGATGACATCGCGGCACAGGTCAAACTGGCTGAAGCTGATTTGAATGCCAATCGCGCAACTTTGCGTAATGCCGAAATCAATCTGGGCTATTCGACTGTACGCGCGCCGATTTCGGGCCAGACCAACCGTTCGTCTGTGACAGCGGGTGCTTTAGTGACAGCAAATCAGCCAGAGCCCTTGGTGACGATTCAGCGTCTAGATCCAATCTATGTAGATATCAACCAGTCAAGTGCCGAGCTTTTACGTTTACGTCAACAGCTTAATCAAGGCAGCTTGAACAGCTCGAACAACACCAAAGTCAAGTTAAAGCTTGAAGATGGCAGTATCTATCCGGTTGAAGGCCGTCTTGCATTCTCTGATGTCAGCGTGAACCCTGAAACAGGTACTGTGACTTTACGTGCGGTATTCCCGAACAAAAATCACCTGCTTCTTCCAGGTATGTTTGCCACTGCACAAATCGTACAGGGTGAGGTACCGAATGCTTTCCTGATTCCTCAAGCAGCTTTGACCCGTACCCCAACAGGTCAGGCAATGGCGATGCTGGTCGGTGCTGACAATAAAGTGACGCCACGTCCAGTGACCACCGTTGGTTCTCAAGGCAGCAACTGGATTGTGACCGAAGGTCTGAATCCAGGCGATAAAGTGATTGTAGACGGTATTGCGAAAGTAAAACCTGAACAGCAAGTTGTACCAAAACCTTATCAACCTCAAGCTGCTGCGCCACAAGGTGCTGCACCGCAACAGCCTACAGCGAGCGAGAAAAAGGCAGATGATGCTAAAGAGAAACCTGAACAAAAACCTGCTGCAAATGCATAAGGAGTAATGGTTCATGGCTCAATTCTTTATTCATCGCCCGATTTTCGCTTGGGTGATTGCATTGGTGATTATGCTGGCGGGTATTTTAACCATCAGCAAAATGCCGATTGCACAATATCCGACCATCGCGCCACCAACTGTAACCATTTCTGCGACTTATCCGGGTGCATCTGCTGAAACTGTTGAAAATACAGTGACCCAGATCATCGAGCAGCAGATGAACGGTATGGATGGCTTACGCTATATCTCGTCTAACAGTGCGGGTAATGGTTCTTCTTCTATTTCCTTGAACTTTGACCAGGGTGTCGATCCTGATATCGCACAGGTTCAGGTTCAAAACAAATTACAGTCTGCGACTGCCCTGCTGCCTGAAGATGTACAGCGTCAGGGTGTGCGGGTGACCAAATCGGGTGCCAGCTTCCTGCAAGTTTTGGCATTCTATTCACCTGATAGCAGCCTGACCGCAGATGACATTAAAGACTATGTTAACTCGAATATTGCTGAACCTTTAAGCCGTGTGGCCGGGGTTGGTGAAGTTCAGGTCTTTGGTGGTTCTTATGCGATGCGTATCTGGCTGGATCCAGCCAAGATGGCAAGCCTGCAAGTGACGCCAAGTGATATTGCCACTGCAATCCGCACCCAGAATGCACAGGTTGCCGTAGGTCAGTTGGGTGGTGCGCCTGCAGTTCAAGGACAAGTTCTGAATGCGACGGTAACGGCTCAAAGTCTGTTACAAACGCCGGAACAGTTCAGTAATATCTTCCTGAAAAATGCCACTTCTGGTGCGCAGGTTCGTTTAGGTGATGTTGCACGAGTTGAACTTGGTGCAGATAACTATCAGTTCGATTCTAAATTTAATGGCAAACCGGCTGGTGGTGTAGCAATTAAACTTGCAACTGGCGCCAATGCCCTAGATACCGCACAAGCGGTTGAAGAACGTTTAAAACAGTTACGTCCGAACTATCCGCAAGGCATGGTCGACCAACTGGCGTTTGATACAACACCATTTATTGAACTGTCGATTAAGAGTGTAGTTAAAACCCTGATCGAAGCAATTATTCTGGTGTTCCTGGTAATGTTCCTGTTCTTGCAGAACTGGCGTGCCACGATCATTCCAACCATGGCAGTTCCAGTCGTAGTATTGGGTACATTTGCCGTCATTAACATCTTTGGCTTCTCGATTAATACCCTGACCATGTTTGCCATGGTGTTGGCGATTGGTCTTCTGGTCGATGACGCGATTGTTGTGGTCGAGAACGTCGAACGGGTCATGGTGGAAGAACATCTCGATCCGGTGGCTGCAACTGAAAAATCAATGAAACAGATTTCTGGCGCATTGATTGGTATTACCTCGGTGCTGTCGGCAGTATTCGTTCCAATGGCTTTCTTCGGTGGAACCACCGGGGTCATTTATCGCCAGTTCTCGATTACGCTGGTCACAGCGATGGTCTTGTCACTGGTGGTTGCCTTAACCTTTACCCCTGCCCTGTGTGCGACTCTGCTGAAACAGCATGATCCGAACAAGCCGGAAAGTAATGGTATTTTTGCACGTTTCTTCCGCTGGTTTAATAGCAGTTTTGATAAGGTCTCTGTGAAATATCAGGGCGGCGTCAACCGTATGACTCACAGCAAGATTTTCTCAGGCGTGGTGTATGCCGTGGTACTGGGTATTATTGTGCTGTTGTTCCAGAAACTGCCTTCTTCGTTCCTACCGGATGAAGACCAGGGCGTGGTCATGACGCTGGTTCAGTTACCGCCAAATGCTACCTTGGAACGTACCGACAAAGTGGTCAGCACCATGACCAACTATTTCTTGGAAAACGAGAAAGAGCATGTCGAATCCGTCTTTAGTGTGGCAGGTTTCTCCTTCACGGGTGTGGGACAAAACGCAGGTCTGGCTTTCATTAAGTTGAAAGACTGGTCAGAGCGTCACAGTCCGGAATCTCAAGTCGGTGCCATTATTCAACGTGGTATGGCGCTAAACATGATTGTCAAAGATGCGTCTTACATCATGCCGCTACAATTACCTGCAATGCCTGAACTGGGTGTGTCGGCTGGCTTTAACTTACAGCTCAAAGCTGCAAGTGGTCAAAGTCATGATCAGCTCCTGGCAGCACGTAATACGATTCTCGGTCTAGCAGCACAAGACTCGCGTCTGGCTGGTGTGCGTCCGAATGGTCAGGAAGATACTCCACAGTACCGTGTCATTGTCGATCATGCACAAGCCGGTGCATTGGGCGTGAGTGTTGCTGAAATTAACAGCACCATGGGTATTGCTTGGGGCGGTTCGTATATCAATGACTTCATTGATCGTGGTCGTGTCAAGAAAGTCTATGTTCAGGGTGAAGCTGGCTCGCGGATGATGCCGGAAGATCTGGACCAATGGTATGTGCGTAATAACCGCGGTGAAATGGTGCCATTCTCGGCATTTGCCACAGGCGAATGGACCTACGGTTCACCACGTCTTGAGCGTTATAACGGCGTATCGTCCATGAACATTCAGGGTACACCTGCTCCGGGTATCAGCTCGGGTGATGCAATGGTGGCCATGGAAGAAATTGTAGCGAAGTTACCAGAAATGGGCTTGCAAGGTTTCGACTTCGAATGGACAGGTCTGTCTTTAGAAGAGCGTGAATCTGGTGCACAGGCGCCGTTCCTGTATGCCTTGTCATTACTGATCGTCTTCCTGTGTCTGGCAGCCCTGTATGAAAGCTGGTCGATTCCGTTCTCGGTTCTAATGGTGGTGCCATTGGGTATTGTTGGTGCATTATTACTTACCTTTGGTGGAATGGTATTGCTGCAAAACCCGAACCTGTCGAATAACATTTACTTCCAGGTGGCGATTATTGCCGTGATTGGTCTTTCTGCGAAAAACGCGATCTTGATTGTCGAGTTTGCGAAAGAATTGCAGGAACAAGGTGAAGAGTTATTTGAAGCGACCTTGCATGCGGCAAAAATGCGTTTACGTCCAATTATCATGACCACATTGGCCTTTGGTTTTGGTGTATTACCGCTTGCCCTGGCTTCAGGTGCAGGTGCAGGTAGCCAGCACTCAGTCGGTTATGGTGTACTCGGCGGCGTGATCAGCTCGACCCTGTTAGGTATCTTCTTTATCCCGGTATTCTACGTGTGGATTCGAAGTGTCTTTAAATACAAACCAAAACAACAAAATCAGGAGTATAAGTCGTAATGCAAAATGTATGGTCTATTACAGGTCGTAGCATTGCGGTATCTGCCCTTGCGCTTGCTTTGACAGCCTGTCAAAGTATGCGCAGTCCAGAGCCGGTTGCGCAGGCAGATATCCCGAGCAGCTATACCAATGCGTCTGGTACTTCTGTAGCAGAGCAAGGTTATAAAAACTTTTTTGCCGATCAGCGCCTGTTACAGGTGTTGGATCTGGCATTAAACAATAACCGTGATTTGCGTATTGCTGCCCTCAATATTCAACGAGCTCAGCAACAGTATCAGATTACTGAAAACAACCAGTTACCGACGATTGGTGCCAGTGGTAGCGTATTGCGCCAGGACACCATGAATTCCCAGAATCGTGGTGCAGTGACGACTTATAATGTCGGACTGGGTGTAACTGCGTATGAACTAGATTTTTGGGGACGTGTCCGCAGCTTGCGTGACAATGCACTGGATAGTTTCCTGGCGACCCAAAGTGCTCGAGATGCGACGCAAATTGCCTTAATTGGTCAGGTGTCTCAGGCTTGGCTCAGCTACTCGTTTGCCAATGCCAATCTGGCTTTGGCTGAGCAAACGCTGAAAGCTCAGCTTGAATCTTTTAATCTGAACAAAAAACGTTTTGATGTCGGGATCGACAGCGAGCTTCCAGTGCGTCAGGCGCAAATTTCGGTTGAAACAGCACGTAATGATGTTGCGAATTACCGGACTCAGGTGGCACAGGCACAAAACCTGTTAAACCTGCTGGTCGGTCAGCAAGTGCCTGCGAATTTATTACCAGCACAACGCGTGACCCGCATCACTTCCAATACTGCATTGGGTTCAGGCTTGCCAAGTGATCTATTAATTAACCGTCCAGATGTCCGTGCCGCTGAATACCGTCTATCTGCGGCAGGTGCCAATATTGCGGCAGCACGTGCGCGTCTGTTCCCGACAATTAGTTTGACTGGTTCAGCAGGTTATGCCTCTACTGATTTAGGCGACCTGTTTAAGTCGGGCAGTTTTGCTTGGTCATTTGGTCCGAGTCTGGATATTCCAATTTTTGATTGGGGCACCCGTCAGGCCAATATCCGTATTTCTGAAACCGATCAGCAAATTGCCTTGTCAGATTACGAAAAGTCGATTCAGACTGCTTTCCGTGAAGTGAATGATGCTTTGGCGGTACGTCAGAATATTGGTGATCGTCTTGCAGCTCAGCGCCGTCTGGTCGAAGCAACCAACACCACCTATCGCTTGTCGCAGGCACGTTTCCGCGCCGGGATTGACAGCTATCTGACTGTACTGGATGCACAGCGTGCGTCTTATGCAGCAGAACAAGGTTTGTTATTGCTTGAACAGGCCAATCTGAACAATCAGGTTGAAGTCTACAAAACCCTGGGTGGCGGCTTGAAAGTCAACACGACGGATATCTTGCTGAACACACCGTCTGTGTCTGAACAGCGCCGTGCGGCAGAACAACCAGCGCAATAAATTCCAGATAGATCAAGAAAAGCTCACTTCAGTGGGCTTTTTTTATTGCATTTTCAAGGGAGTTTTCCTATTGTCATAGACTAGCGATTTATTTAGAAAACATGCACATGTTACTTAGCAATCTGGAATCTGTACCGGGACATACCATTCGCCAGCAAATTGATGTGGTGTATGGCAGTACCGTACGCAGCAAACATGTCGGACGTGACTTACTGGCCGGCCTGAAAAATATTGTCGGTGGTGAGCTTACCGCCTATACTGAACTGCTGGAAGAATCCCGTCAGGAAGCCATGAACCGCATGATTGAAAAAGCCCGCAGCATGGGTGCCAATGCAATTGTCGGCATACGTTTCTCGACCTCTAATATTGCCCAAGGTGCTTCTGAACTCTTTGTTTATGGGACAGCCGTAGTGGTTGATCCGATCATGCCAAAATTGCCCGACCCTTTTCCGCAGGCAGATTAAAACATGGATGGTTTAATTCTCCAGATCATCATTTTTGCCATTCTGTTTAGTGTCGGTTTCGGCTTTGGTCGTTATAACGAACGTAAACATTTTCGTTATCTGGATGAACAGGAACAACGTCTGGCATATATCCGGGTGAACAATAGCCGCTTCGCTGTGTCTGAATATTCCGGACAGATGATCAGCAGCAATGTGGTCATTTCTCATGATTATTTTAAATATGCGATTGCCAATGTGCAGAATATGCTCGGTGGCCGTCTGACCAGCTATGAAAGTGTAGTAGAACGCGCACGACGTGAAGCAATTGTGCGATTAAAACTCGAGGCCGAAAAAATCGGTGCGACTCAGATTATGGGCATTCGGCTCAGCACCACAGAACTCGGTATGCAAGGTGGCATGGTAGAAGTCTTTGCTTATGGCACTGCAATCTAACAACCTGCTCAATCGATCTAAACCTCGGTTCAGAAAAAAATTTATTGAGATGATCACGCCTGCTGCGCGATCCGCGCAGTCAAATTGCTCAACTCGAATCAGTTCGACACCTTTAGGATGAAATGTCGTAGAGGAAATAACTAAGGCTGCTACTCAGGCCGTTGCAATCTTCTTTATTGCAAACGGTTCTGTGTTAGGATCTTGAGAAGTCAGCAAAACAAATATAAATGGCATGATGCAGCTTCTTCAATCTATAAAAACGGCACTTCAATCCCGTCTGTATTTCTTTATTATTTTCCCAGCCATTATTGGATTTTATCTGATTTTACAGACAGTCACCCCTTTGAGCTGGTCAAGCTGCCTGTTAATCAGCTGGAATATCGCGATTTACGCTTATTTATTATTGACCATAAAAAAACTCTGGCGTATTGATCATGCTCATATTCTGCAACGCGCCATGCAACAGGATGCCAGTAAATGGATCATTCTGTTTCTGGTGATCATCACCCTGATCATGTGTTTCATTGCGATTATTATTGAAATTAATCATTTACCCAAAGATACCACCATCCGGACCGGCCATTTAATCTTGTCAATTCTGACCATTATTTCAGCCTGGTTCTTGATGCATACGGTTTTTGCAATTCATTATGCGCATGACTTTTATTTGGCGCTCGACAAACAGCAACAAGGTGGTCTAGATTTTCCCAATACCACCAGACCGACTTATCCAGACTTTTTATATTTTAGTTATATCATCGGGACTTCTGCGCAAACTGCAGATGTATCCATTACTTGCCAATCCATGCGAGTCTTGAATACCCTACATTTGCTTTTGGCTTACGGATTCAATACCACCATTCTGGCCATCAGCATTAACGTGACGGCAAACTTTATCAGCACTTAAGCTGGGTTTCCTGGATAGTGGCAATACACTGAAAGTGGCGATCTACCACCCAATCAACTACCACTACCCGGCGTCTACCTGACCAGTTTTGAAATTAGGTCAATCACACTATTTGATTGCTTCAAGCGGTGAGACCTTTACGCAATTCATCTTCGACGATGCTGAGTTCAATTTCACTAAATTTACGAATCTCACCTTCCGCATGCTTTTCTAGCATGCCACCGAGCAAAGGCACTTTGACTTTGACTGTCCAGTTTAATTGAAACTGGATCTGGTCTTCATCTCCGGTAACTGCACGCTGACAGATGGCTTCGATCGGCAAGTTCGCACCGAGTTGTACCGTCGAAGTCATTTCATTCAGATCGCTGACATCGGTACGCTGCAAACGGAAGGCATCTTTGAGTAATTTTTTTGCGATATCCGGAATATTAACATCTAGATTATAAGCGCGTTTCAGGGTATACATATGCCCCTGCTTTTCCGAAACCAGGATTTCCAAGTTTTGCGCAGGAATTCGATGGCAAACTACCTCATGCAAACGAATATCATTGGCCAAACGCTTAAATTCATCAATAGACACGCCATTGATAATTGCTTTCACGGTGAACTGATGTGCCATGCTATTTTTTCCTTATTTTTATTACGATATTCGCCTATGCCACTCTCGGCTGATGCGAATAAAAATCAGATACAGAGATGACTCTGCAATTTATATCAACTTTATAGCGGATGTCATTATTCTTTTATCGGGAAATTCCGGCAGCCCGGTCAATGTTTGCAACATAGTTTTACTGAAAGCTGTGCCTGTCCACAGCTGATCTGTAGCTGCGCTTCGCCATAATAAATCACGGCATGAAACTCATCGGCACCATCATCTAGACCGGAAACATAGTATTCAGTTCCAGCTGGGAAAGCCTGCAGCCAGTCAGCCTTATAAAAATCAGACACAGAATCAAACTGCAAATACAGTTCAGGCTCAGCTTCGATCTTCATCGCCAGTGCAATAAACTTCTGTAATTGTGCTTGATGAAAATCAATGATCATAGTATTTCTGCCTTTTTAGTCCGGATCATTGCTCGCCAGACTTCGTACATTTTAAATGACTATTTCAAGAATACGACTCTCGAGTTTTGAGGTTTTTCTAGCACAAGATTATGGCTTAAAGGAGATAAATTATATGGGCTATTTCCGCCAAGCGGCAGAAAAAATCTGAGCTAAGGCATGAGATACCTTTTCTGAATTGCAATGGCTTAAGTACGTAGTCTGAGATCTTCAATCGTACAGAATGACTGAAAGTGGTGTTCTAAGCACAGTCAGAATGCAAAAGTTCCCTGCGAATTTCATGCCGGTGCTCTTCTCCAAAACGGTCGACATGTGCATAGAATACGCCATAGCGACCGACATAATATTCCAGTGACTGATCATAAAAATTCCAGAAAATAGACCATTCGCCTAAATCCATCTGACGAATCTGGGTACCACTGTGCATCGGCATTTTTTGTAATAGTTCTTGCTGTAACTGTTCGGCCTGTGCCCGATTCTCAATATGCACCTGCCGTTGAAAGAATAGCTGTGCCACATCGTCAAACAGTTCCAGTTCATAAGCATCCACCAGATGTACTTGCTGCTCTTGCTCGATGACCTCTTGCTCTGTCATGCTAGAAATCTGTGCCGGTTTTTCTGGACGCTGACACACCAGATGGCGCTGAGCTTTATAGATCTTTCTGCCGACGATCCAGGCAGCATTCAACATGAATAAAACACATAACAACAGCAGTAATTTCAGCATGGTTGATGATCTCATGTGACTAATTTTATTTTTATGGTTATAGGATCAAGATTCATTTGAATAGTCCCTTTTGACTCAGCATACGTCTATTTTTTGTACAGTGCAAACTTGAAGCTTATTTTTACTCTTTATCCTCTCTGCTTGCTCATTTGTGCCTAGATTCGAACTTCGATTTATTCAAAAATTGATTTACTTTGATTTTTTATTTTTAACTCGGTAATGAGATTCAAGAACTTGAGATAAACAAACAGGACAAATCATCAACAGAACCAATCTTCACATTAATAAATCACAGCAAAGATTCTCAAAAAACTACAATATTGTTCTGTTTTTTACCCTCTTCTTTTTTATCAAATAAACCTTCCCTATAAATGTTCGAGAAAATGAATAATATTATGATTCGTGAAGGGAGGGTCGAAGATATACCTCAAATTATTCAGGTCATTCATGACAGCATTCAGTCCTGTGTACTGGATCATCAGCGTGAAGAAAGCAAAATTCAAACCTGGCTAGAAAAATTTGATCATGCCAGCCTGATTGTCGATATGCTGTATAACGATTGCTGGGTTTATCTCATCTATGACAAGGTCGTCGGGTTCTTATTGGTCAGTGATGCTGGAGAAATCCGGATGCATTATGTGGCCCAACACTGCCAAAGGCTGGGGTTTGGCACCGAGTTATTTCATCAAATGCATCGCGCTTTATTAAAGAAAAAAATTCATCAGATTGAAATACAGTCTACTCAAACTGCCTTAAGTTATTATCAACACTGCGGCTTTCATCCCCATTCTGCCGAGTCAGAAGATGAATCGCGCTATCTGTATAAATATGTTTTTTAATCGACCTCTTTTTCAATTTTTAACTGATCACGTCCTGCCTGTTTAGCGGCGTAGAGCTGCACATCTGCCGCTTTCATCAATTCATGAATATCTGCATAGCCATGGTTTTGTTCAACCCAGGCCGCGCCCATACTAACCGTAACATAATCTTTTGCATCTGGCCGATTCAGATGTTCCATACGCTGTTCCCGAATCTGGTTTAATACATTTTCCAGATTTTTTAGGGCAGTTTGAACTGGCATTCCAGTGAGCAGAATCGCAAACTCTTCACCACCATAACGTGCCAGATAACCAGACGGTGGTAAAGCAGCTTGAATAATCCTAACCAGATTTTTCAGGATTTCATCCCCTTTTAAGTGGCCATAATAGTCATTATAGTTTTTAAAAAAATCGACATCGAGCATGGCAAAAATCAAGGTATGTTGCGGCTGCTGTTGGGTCTGCAAAAACTGCTGCTGGATTTCATGATTTAAGGCACGCCGGTTAAAAGCTCCAGTCAGCGCATCAATATTCATTTGCTGTTCCAGTTTGGCATTCACTTCACGCAGTTGCTGGGTCCGTTCTTTAACTTTTTGATCGAGCGAATTATTGAGGGCGATCAGGTTCAGGTTCAGCTGTTCAGTCTCATAAGTTTGATGTGCATAATGTCTGGACTGCTGAAACATGATTAATAAGGCATAGATACTGGTTGAGATAAAGAACAGATGCGTGGTTTTAATTACATTGATCAGCAATAGATAATCATTCAAAAAAGTTAGACAGAGGAAAATAATTGCAATCAGATTTAAACGCGAATAATGCTCTTTATAACGTAAGGTCTGATAAAAACCGTAAATAAAATTACCGATGATGACCAAGGCAAAAATCGCACTAAATAGGGCCAGACGTTCAAATATCTCAGGAGGTGAAAATAGGGTGAAAGTAATGTTAAAAACCAGTAATGCCACTGCGATATAATAAATCACCGGATTTAGATAGCGCCGGTTAAACAGATGCATATAGCTGAGAAAAAAGAAGGCAGCAATAAAAGTAAACAGATACTCTAAGCGGGTTCCCCACAGCCAGTTGATATTGGTAAATACCGAATAGGCATAAGGTGCAGAAAACAGGTTATGCAGGGCTAAAAAGACAATAAACCAGCCAAAAACAAAGATACTTTTACTGTTACGTTCTCGTGATCCCCTGAATACCGAAAATAGAATAGTAAACACCCCCACCCCAAGTACCGCGCCGCACACCATGGCAATACTCATCATGAGCTGCTGAAATTGGCGATTGATGGTACCTGCAACGCCGATCTGCATCGGTCGTTCGAGACCACCATGCAAGTGGGTATAATTGGAAGCCTGAATGCTTAAGGTAATATATTCAGTGTCTGGAACAAAATAGCCAATACTCGGTGCTTTCTCAGTCACCTGTTTGTCAGGTGTGGTACTGATTTCCCCGAGACGGACAATAAACTGTCCATTGACATATACCCGATAGGCGCCGTATTGGGTTGGAATCCGAATCGCGATGCGTCGCCCGAGAAATTCTTTCGGAATTTTAAAATAACCAATAAAGGTACCGTAGCCAGAGTTTGAACCCGCTAGAGTTTTAAAAGAGGCTGGCAATTCAACTGTTTTTGACTGGAGTACGGGGCTGGGCTGAACAATAAACTGACTCGGATAAAACAGCCATTTTCCCTGCAAGGCACTAGTGCTATGTTCGGTAAAATGAACTTCAGTAATATGGTCGTGAGATTGCTGCTGAAATGACGGCGAAGGGAGTTCATCCTGAGCGATTGCTGAACTTATGATGCAAGTCATCCAGCTCAAGGCACAGACAAATACGAAAAAACAGACATTCCTTATCAAGTTATGCAAATACGTTATATCTCAAAATAATTCTTTATTATTCTTATAATCTACAAGGAATATTTTTGATTTCAAATCTTTTTAGATGTTTTTTGTAGCTTCTCCGGCACAGCTTATTTTGAAGCGACTGCACCGGAACCAGCGTATATCTTTGAATAAAAAATATAACTTATATTCAGCAAGTTAAATGATTTTAATCACGTGTTTTTACATCAAACAGTTCAATTTCAAAAATCAGGTTGGAATTGGCCGGAATGACTTTACCCATTTTGCGTTCGCCATAGGCCAAATGTGCAGGCACCATCAGTTTACGCTTACCGCCAACTTTCATTCCCAGAATACCCTGATCCCAACCTTTGATTACACGGCCTGTGCCAATGACGGTTTCAAAATAATTACCACGGTCAATAGAGGAATCAAACTTGGTTCCATCTTCCAGCCAGCCAGTATAGTGCGTGGTAATTAGGGCACCTTTCACCGCTTCCTTGCCTTCGCCTACTTTTAAATCAATAATTTCAAGTTCGTTGATCATGCTTATTTACCTGAGAGGGGCATAAAATTCAAAGCTCAGTATAAACCGGATTGCTCTGTTTTTTTAAGTCTGGGCCATTGATGGGTTAAAAGCTGAGTTCCTGAATATTCTTATCATTGAGTAAATACTGGGTTAATTCTTGATGATTCTTGGCCGACCCCATCAGAATCCAGCGTCCGACAATCTGTTGATCCATTTTTTTTTGTGAGGAATGCACTACTTTTAACTGATAACGTTTAAATAGCATTTCGTAGTGATTGGAATCATTTTGATCGAATGGGCAGACGATTTCATAGCTGCGTTCCTGATTCAGAGATTCAATGCCACGCTGAACATACATTAATAGAACCAGCACCGCCATGACAATAAAAGTAGCCCAAATACTTAAGAGTTCATAGCCAGCACCGACTGCCATGCCGAGTGCTGCCGTCATCCAGATGGTAGTCGCGGTGGTAATTCCAGAAATACGGTTATCATCTTTCAGGATAACACCAGCGCCCAGAAAACCCAGCCCAGTCAAGACATTGGCGGCCAGCCGGTCAGGATTGGCCACGCCTATTTTCAGGGAGATAATGGTAAATAAACAGGAACTCAGACTGACCATAATCATGGTACGCAATCCAGCAGATTTACTGTGATACTCACGCTCTGCACCAATAATTGCGCCAATCGCGACAGCTAGCAGTAAATCATAAAGTTCATGGTACATGGTGCAACCCTGCGTATTCTTATTCCTCAGATATACGCAATTTGAGCTACAGGATACAAGTCCAGACTTGCATCCTTATTTGGCCTTATTGTAACTGTTCCCACTCCACCAGCACCTGGCCCTGATCGCCAATCAAGGTCCATTCACCATCCATCACATTGAGCTGTAACTGCATGGTGCGTTCGCATAACTGTGGCAATGCGTCGGTGGTTGCGGTAGATAACTTCCACACTTCCACATTTTTTAAGATTTTTAATTTGCTGCTGCGCTTATACCATTCATCCACCGCAGAACCATAGGTGACGACTGCGACCTGCTTGCAACGCGCACTGGCCTTTTTGACTTTATCTTCGTCCGGGCTACCGACTTCAATCCATTTGACCAGTTGCCCGGTCAGATCCTTTTCCCAGAGTGCCGGTTCATCGGTTTCAAACAGATCCTTGGTAAATTCCAGTGCTTCATCGGCATAGCGTGCATAGGCCAGAATACGCACCATTAAACGTTCAATGGTTTCTGAAGGATGCAGCGCCATCGTCAGCTGATAGTCTGCATAACGATGCGTATCCATGTCCGCAATATTCAAATCAACCTTATAAATCGTCGCTTTTAACGCCATCACATAATCCTCAAATTTGGCGCCTAGCATATAAGATTTAGCGCTATTTTGCTGAACAGATTTAGGCCAATAATTCATTCAGCATACTAGAAACAGTACCGTTATTTTTCCAGATCGATACGACATTGCATCAGGGCAGTTTCAAATGCCAGCCAATCCCGTGACTGTTGATAAATCACTTCTACCCGGTTATCAATGCCTTCATCTACCGACTGATAATTAAACTGCTCCGGATTAAAATTAAAGCTTTTCCAGCCTTGATCCGTATTAAAAATTCCCTTGATTCTGAGCCAGTCTTTTTGTTCACAGAGTAGATCCAGCAGATCATAAAAATTAAATTGCCAGCGTTTTGGAAATTTCCAGCCTGCAACCTGATAACCCTGCGCGCTTTCTACATAATGATAAGGCATCTGCTGAATCACTACGGGCGTATCCGCTGAACGGGTGATCTGTTGCTGCTTTAACAAAGGCTGAATCTGACGGGCAGAACCCCGATAGTCCTGTTTGATCTGTTCGATATCGAGTTGTCCATGCTCGGTGAACAGCCACTGTTGCGCATAAGGTTGATATTCCGCCTGAAGTTGGGTGAACGCTGCTTGATCTGCGGCTGTCATCAAGTCAGTATGTGAAATCACCACAATATGCGCTGCCTTGAGTTGGTCCGCATACAGGTTTTGCTGGGTCCAGTCCCGGTCATGCAAACGCGAACCATCCACCACGGTGACTAAAGCCTGCATGTTTAAATGGCTGTGCCAGTGCGGCTCAGTTAGCTGTTCCAGTAATTGGCCAGGATGCCCCAGTCCGGTAGGTTCGATAAACAGACGATCCGGTTTCACTTCTGATAGCAGACGTGACAAGGCGATTTGCATCGGTAACTGGCTACTGCAACATAGACACCCGCCTAATAGCTCTTTGACTGCATAACCCTGATCTTGTGGCAATAACTGCTGATCTACCCCAATCTGGCCAAATTCATTCATCAGCACCGCCCAGATTTCCTGTTCCGGTTTTTGCTGTAGTAAATGTTTGAGTAGTGTGGTTTTACCTGCACCCAAAAATCCAGAGATGATATGGACAGGAATAGCCTGCGACGCTGACAGAATTTTCAAAATCGGCTCTCAAGAGATTGAATAGAAATAGCAATGACCTGCATTATAAAGCACAGTGTGACTTTAAAATGCGTGTTCTTCGCAAATACGGCGTGAAAATCACAGAGATAAAAATTAATGGAATGATCCAAAATTACCAATTTTCTATGTTAACTTTTATTTCAAATTTTATTTTTGAAATATTCATACACACTTTCATTAAATAAAACTCCGCATAATTAACAGAAATAAAACAACTTTCTCAGTTTTGTATCTGCTGGGTTATTCCCTGCGTGTCGCTTTTGTTAATTGATTTGCTCAGTAAATTTTCAGTGCTTAGGATGGGCATCTGTCGAATTGATGTGATGGTCAGCTCGGCAGATTACATGACATGAATAAAAGGATGCCAAAAATGAAATATGCACAAATCTTACTTGCCACTACGCTTACTGCTGCTGCAGCCACCAGTTTTGCTGATAGTAAAACTACAGATGCGAAAACCACCACTGCAGAAGAAAAAGTGATTGTGACTACCCAGGAATTACCTGAATCGAATGCTCCTGTTGCAGGCGCATCTGCAGAGCAGCCTGCTGCCTCTGAAGCTGCTGCGGAAACTACGACACCTGCAAAACCTGCTGCACGTTAAGTGATTGAACAACTCGTTTAATCCTTCAATGAAGATATCAGGGACAGTAATTCTCCAGTAGGCTTTGTCCTATACTGCCCCCGATATTATTCTATGCTGAATCATGCTTGATGCTGGTTCAGCATTTTTATTGCATAAAATCTATTTATCACCATAGTCAAAACTGATCATAGAATTAATACAGGCTATCAAATTTTTATTATTTTTATAATTAAAATCAATTATTTATTTAAAAACCACCTATTTCAATCCAATATCATCCATATACTTAAGCTACTATCGCCTAACTTGTTTCTGGCTTCTAACTGTCCCTTAATAGCATCAAATGCAAGTCGATTGAATGGACATTCGCTATGAGCAATACTAATTACACTACTGAAGTGGCAATCCTGGGCGCCGGTCCTGTCGGCTTAACCATTGCCAACTATCTGAGCAAGCAAGGCGTAGCTGTCACGATTGTCGAGCAACTAGATAGTTTGATTGATTATCCACGTGCGATTGGAATCGATGATGAATCCTTGCGCACCATTCAATCTTTGGGTTTAGTTAATCAAGTCTTACCGCATACCACTCCGAATCATGCGATGCGCTTCTTGACGCCTAAAGGTCGCTGTTTTGCAGATATTCAGCCTTTAACACGTGAGTTTGGTTTCTCGCGCCGTAATGCCTTTATTCAGCCACAAGTCGATAACGTCCTACTGCAAGGCTTAAAGCAATATAAGAACACCCAAGTGCTGTTTTCTCGTCAATTGACCCAGTTTAGTCAAGATGCCGAAGGCGTAACGCTTAACCTGCAAAATAAAGAAGGCGATGCAGAAACCATCCGCGCACAATACCTGATTGCCTGTGATGGTGGTAATTCCTATGTGCGCCGAAACCTGGGCATTGCTTTTGAGGGTGAAACCGCACCGAATCAATGGATCGTGATCGATCTTGAAAACGACCCGCTTGCTACACCGCATATCTACCTATGTTGTGATCCGGTACGTCCTTATGTATCGGCCGCCTTGCCACATGGTATCCGCCGTTTTGAATTTATGGTCATGCCGGGTGAAACGCAGGAAGAACTGAGCAAACCGGAAAATATTGCCAAACTTCTTTCTAAGGTTTTACCAAGCACGGATGGTATCGAAGTGATCCGTCAGCGTGTCTATACCCATAATGCTCGTATTGCTGACAAGTTCCGTGTCGACCGTATTTTACTTGCCGGTGATGCAGCGCACATTATGCCGGTATGGCAAGGTCAGGGTTATAACAGCGGTATGCGTGATGCCTTTAATCTGGCTTGGAAAATGGCGCTGGTTGTTCAAGGCAAAGCTGGCCCAGCACTTTTAGATTCTTATCAGATCGAACGTAAAGACCATGCCAAGGCGATGATTGACCTGTCGGTGATGGCAGGTCACGTATTGGCACCACCGAAAAAATGGCAAGGTTTTGTTCGTGACGGCATTGCCTATGCCCTGAACTATATCAAACCGATCAAGCAGTATCTGCTGGAAATGCGCTTCAAACCAATGCCGAAATATCATGACGGCGCACTTTTGAGCAAGGGAGCCAAGAACTCTCCAGTCGGCAAAATGTTTATCCAGCCTCAGGTTCAGCTAGCTTCGGGTGAAACCGTATTACTGGATGAAGTGATCGGCAATGATTTTGCGATTATTGCCTGGGGTGTTGATCCGAAATGGGGTCTGAGCCCAGATACGTTGCAACAGTGGAAATCGCTCGGCGTGAAATTCATTCAGGTAATTCCGGCGGTGCAATTGCAAAATAGCCAGCGCAAAGAGTATGAAGATGTCATTACCATTGGTGATATCGGCACAGATATCCGCTCGTGGTTTGGTAACACGTCTGATTCAGTTGTAATCTTGCGTCCTGACCGTTTCGTGGCTGCGCTGGCCATTCCTCAATCGATGGAAAGCACCAGCCAGCAACTGTTTAAAAAGCTTTACCTGAAATAATATTGGTCACCTTTCACCACGCTTCGGCGTGGTTTTTTTATTATTTTTAGATATCCCGGACAATATATAGACCGAGGAATTAGACTCGGTATTCCTGAAACCACGGAATATCTTTCAAGGAATCACGAGAGGCCATCTGCTGCAGGAAGGGCCTGAACTCATCAAATGGCGGTAAAATTTTCGCAGAGATCGTGAAGATCAAACAGTAAGCCACATATAGGTCCGCAGCCGAGACTTTTTCACCCAACAGATAAGGATTGGCCTGCTCGATGCCCTGTTTCATAAAATCAAATACGGCTGCTTCATTCCCAAAACTTAAACTTCTCCGGTTCTTTTCAATATTTTCTGGCGACACCTGTAAATTTTTTATATCGATATATTCGGTAAAGGGTCCATGACAGAAAAACATCCATTTCAAATACGCCCCACGCTTCGGATCATCCAAAGCAGGTGCCAATCCTTTGTCAGAATACTTATCTGCCAGATAGATAAAAATAGCGGCCATTTCTGAAATGACGATCTCCTGATCTACCAGACAGGGAACTTTTCCCATCGGATTCATCTGTGTATATGCCTGCTGATGCATATCCTCATAGGCAATCTCCACCTGCTCAATCTGATCTTCAATCTGCAATTCTTTCAGCAAAGGCAACAAGGTCAAGCCACGTGATTGTGGGTTGTTATAGAGCTTCATCATCCTGCTTCAACCGGTTTTTATTGTTAGATGTTCAGTATAAAGTGATTTGCAGTCCCGATTTAAAAGGATGTGCTACAGATCATTTCTGTCGCACGGCTTTTTAGATGGGCAGATTGAAGGTTTAAATATTAAAAAAGATCCACAAAAAACTTTTCTTTTAATACTTCCAAAATCAGATCAATCACCACATGTTTTTGATCCTTGCGATAATTGGCATACAGTCCAATCATCGGTAACGGTTCTAGGGTCTTTTTCACCACAATATTATCGCCGAGCAATGGAATCACATAGGCTGGCACCAGACTCCAGCCCACGCCCATTCCCACCAGATTGACATTGAGCAGAATATTGGTGGAATACTGCACCACATTCACTTTTAATTTGGACTGTTTAAAAAAATCCTGAATCAGCTTATGCAGTTGCGGTGAGGACTGCTCATCACTAATTACAAAGTCCTGATTTTCAAAACTCTTGATACTGACATAGGGCAAGGCCGCAGCCGGGGAATCTTTGGGCACAATCAAGGTTAAAGGCTCATCAAAAATGCGGATCGAATCAAACTCACTTAACTGCCCCGGATAACGGGTAAAGGCAATGTCGATCTGTCCATTTCTTAAGGCACTAAACTGCTCTGCATCGGTCAGACTATGAAACTGTGCTTTCAGTTCAGGAAAATGCGCGCGGATATTCGGCATGATATAAGGAAAGACTTTCATTTCCGCGACCGGGACAAAACCGATATTTAGCTGATCCTGCTGTGCATTGGCGATCTGCCTGGCAGTCTGAATGGCGCGCTCTGCATGCTCAAGACTAAGCAAAGCTTCTTTTAAAAACACCTGACCGGCTTCAGTGAGCCCGACCTTACGGTTATTCCGCTCCAGCAACTGTACGCCAACCTCACGTTCCAGATCCTTGATTTGCTGGCTCAATGAAGGCTGTACCGTATTTAATTTTTCCGCGGCACGGGTAAAGTTCAGTTCCTGCGCCACCGTAACAAAATAACGTAAATGTCTTAATTCCATTTTATAACTCCAAACTTGCCGGGCGCTTATTTTGCTTTTTGGCAACATATTGACGATAAACCAATATCGTCACAATGACGAGTACAGCACTCAAAACATAGGTGGTTTCAAAGCCCCAATAGGCAATCAATACTCCCATGGCTACGGAACCGATCGCTAAACCCAGATCAAACAGGGTAAAGAAAGTTGAAATTGCATGTCCCATACGCTGCTTGTCGACCGACTGAATGGCCAAGGTCTGCAAACATGGGAACAGTGAACCATAACCGATGCCGATAAATACTGCCGACAACCATAATATCCATTGATTGGAAATCAGGCTGACAATCACCAGACCAATGGCAAAGAAAATAAATGAAGGATAAATAACCGCACTTGGTCCCTTACGATCATAAATCTTCCCGATCCAAGGTCTGACCAGCAACATGGACGCTGAAAAGACAATAAAGAATACGCTGGTATAGCCCAAAAGCTGCTTGGTTTCACTAAATGCAGTAATAAAACTCATGATGCCCGAGTACGCAAAAGCGGTTAGTAAAGCCACAAAACTTACCGCCAGAACTTTGACTTCCAGAATATCCTGCAAGCTCAAGCTGGTTTTTTCTGTGCTTATAGCTTCAGGTTTTGGTAACTCTGTGATTTTGAGCATCCAACAGAAAATGAGCCCCAAAGAAATGATAACGGCAAGAATGCCAAATAAGACTTTGAAGCTGGTGAACTGAATTACGGTCAATGCCAGCAAGGGCCCAAAAACCACACCCAGATTGGTCGACATGACGAAATAGCCCATGCCCTCACCTTTGCGCTGTTCAGGAATAAATTCATTAGCGACGGGTACTGCCACCGTGGTCAGAATACTGAACCAGATACCATGTAAAAAACGCACCAGCAACAGCGACCACATGCTATCTACCAGCAAATAACTAAAGGAAAATAAGGCAAAAATCACGCCTGCACCGCGCATCGAGATTTTCTTGCCGAGCTTTTCGATGATCATGCCGGAAAATGGCCGAACCGCAATCGAAGAGGCCAAAAATAGCGTCAGCGCCAACCCAGCTTCTTTTACCGAACCGCCCAGATCTTTCATGATGTAAATCGGCAAGATGGTCAGTAAGGCAAAGTAATAAACGAACAGGAAAAAATTATTGAATAAGCACAAGATAAATGAGCGATTCCATAACCGCTCAGCGCTAACTGACATAATCACCAACTCTTAAAATTTGTAGGGAAATAGCACAAACTCAGGCTTGAACAGTGACCGGATGCAAGGCCAACTCGACCAGATTCTGGATATAGTGTTCATCTGGAATCCGGTTGAAAAAAATGATCTGGTAATGAATCGGGCCGTATAAGGTATCCAGCATCAAATCAAAAGGATAATCAGCGCGGATTTCTCCCCGTTCAATCGCTTGCTGAATCAGTTGATGGGTCTGTTGCCGACGTGGCAAGAGATATTGCTGAAAGAACTCACCTGCCAGTTCGCGGTGATTGGCAATCACTACCAGCAAAGCCCGACCGACCGGATGATTCAGCGCTTGAGATAAAGAACCGAGTTGTTGAATGAGATTGCTTTTCAGGCTTTTAGAGGTATCCAGCTCAAATACCGAAGCTGTATGCTGTTTGAAAGTGTCCAGCACCAGTTCCGATTTATGTTTCCACCATCGATAAATCGTAGACTTGCCAACACCGGCACGTGCCGCTACATCTTCAATCGTCAGCTGATGATATTCACATTCTGCCAGCGCATCTGCGACCGCCTGTAAAATGCACTGCTGTCGTCGGGAACTTTTTTCGTCACTGCTCATATTTTTCTACTTAACTTTTAAGATCTAAAAATCGAAACGATACGTATCGTTTTATATTAGGGTAAAAAATAACAAAGCTCCAGTGAAAAACTGAAATTGATGCAAAAAAAAGACCTTCATATGAAGGTCTTTTCTCAATCACGATTTAACTTAACTCTGTGCAGTCTTTTTATAAATGCTGCATGAAGGATGATGATTTTCTTGCAAACGCGCGACTTTACGCTGTTCTGCTGCTTCAAAACGGCATCGTTTCCAGTCATTGTCCAGGTTCAAAGCTGGAATCTGTTTTGGTTTACCATTTTCATCCACCGCAACCATGGTGAAATAACAGCTATTGGTATGACGTACCGTTCTCTTTTGAATATTCTGGGCTTCTACACGAATCCCGATTTCCATTGAAGTACGGCCAACATGATTCACACTGGCCAGAAAGGTAACCAGCTCACCAACGTGAATCGGCTCTTTAAAATTCACCTTGTCTACAGATAAGGTCACGACATAACTACCCGAATAGCGACTTGCACACGCATACGCCACCTGATCCAATAATTTCAGAATGGTTCCACCATGAACATTTCCTGAAAAATTTGCCATATCTGGCGTCATGAGAACTGACATCGTTAACTCTGACTGGTCATCCGACACTGCTGCAATTTGATCTAAAGGGGCCATCGTTTTCTTTGAACTCTTTGAATGACAAGGTTATCGTTTATTATTATAGCGTTTTTAACATGAATAAAATGTTCAATTCGGCAAATGAAGCATCACAATTATTGATATAGAAAATGTATTCATACAGAAAAAAATATATTTAATTGCTTAAAATCTCAGTTAGAAAGTTAAGTGCCAATAAATCAACACTTATTTATCTGGGGTTGATCACACAGCAACTGAGAATTTTTCACTGTTTTAAGCTCTGAACAAAAATAATTCAGGAAAATAAAAAGGCTCTGCGTGATTTAAAGCATCACTGGCCTGAGCATTTCCTGCGCCACGTTCTGATAACTTAAAATTTGTTGACCATCCAAGGTCGTTTCAACGGTAAAAGAACCATCCTGATGGATCGCGGTCACTGTAAAGATATAGTGTTCGAATTGTGCCAGTTTGACCTGCTGTCCAATTTTAATATGCATCATGATGTCTACATCTGTGTAGTGATCTTTTCAAACTGCATTCTGGCATGAACATCGATGCTTTTGAATATTTGATCAACTTAAGTATACGAATAATAATATTAAAATTTTAATTTAAGACGAATAAGGCTTATTATTTAAAACAATATACTTATAATTCAATTTGTTATATTTAAAATTAATTTTATCTTTTGCGATAATTCCGACTGACTGATACACATAGGCAATCATCTTAGCTTTTATAACAATCAGTTAAGCGTTACAGCCGATGATCCGTTATCCTTTTGATTGAATATCCCTATACTGCGATATAGGGATAAACAGAAATTTCAAAAAAAAGATTTATTGAGCTTGATGTTCATGTACCACAAACTGTGGAATGCGATGTCCTTGAGCATAATCATGTTTTTGGTAGGCTTGTGAAATTTCCATCAACTTTAACTGGGTCGCCTCGGCACCAGCCTGCATGGTGAGTTCCCTGCCACGTACATCAAAGATATGGCCTTTTTCGCGTAAGTCCGGCTGAATCACCACATCTGCATGCTTTAATTCTTCATGTGCCAGATGTTGCTGCATAATATTAATGTTCTGATTAAACAGTCCCCAGACATTGGTGGTTTCCGTGTAAATGGGCTGTGCCAGAATATCCACCGCAATCACAATATCGGCTCCCAGCTCACGTGCCACATCGACCGGCACCGGACTGACCAGACCACCATCTACATATTCTTTACCTTGAATAATAGTCGGAATAAACATACTCGGAATCGAGACTGAAGCACGTACCGCCTGTCCGGTATTACCATAATTAAAAACGACTTTCTTGCCTTCTTTCAGCGCGGTTGCTACCACAAACATCGGGATTTTCATGGCTTCAAGCGGAGTTTGATCGACCTGCAAATTGACATAGTCCTCAACTTTTTTGCCATCAAAAAAACCTTTTCTGGCCAGTTTGATATCACGGACATCATTCGGTCGCATGCTGAGAGCAATATTGCGCAGTTCAATCGCCGGTTTGCCACTCGCATAAATGGAACCTACAATACTGCCCGCACTGGTTCCGACAATAAAATCGGGGTGAATACCCGCCTGTTCCAGTACTTCCAGCGCACCAATATGCGCATAACCACGCGCACCCCCACTGCCCAGAACTAAAGCAACTACTGGACGCTGTTGGGTTTGCTTGATCTTTTGAAAATCAATTTGATTTGGACGTGCCTGAGCTTCTCCGCGTTGTGCAGCAGGTTGTAGATGACTGGTCGCCGCTTGGGCTGTCATGGGGGTCGTTTGGCAAGCACTCAGGCCAAATGTAACCAGTATCACCATACTCAACACATATTTCTGCATGCAGAGAATGTCCTCATTAATCTAAAGCAGCATAGTGTATAAACACATGCATAAATAGTCTGTAGAATTTCGTAAAACTGTCATACAGTTCAGCTACTTTATCTTCATTTTTCCCATAACTGTATGCCTTCAATCTCACTGTACCGGATTTTCCTGATTTTCCTGCAACTGGGCTGCATTTCATTTGGCGGTCCAGCGGCACATCTGGTGTTTTTTCACCGAAAATTTGTGACCCAACTGCAATGGCTGAATGACACCCAGTACAGTCAGCTGGTCGCTTTGGCACAACTTTTACCCGGGCCGAGCAGCAGTCAGGTGGGGCTGTCGATCGGTTATCTGCAACGAGGCTATACTGGTGCCATGATCGCATGGTTGGGTTTTACCCTGCCCTCAATGATTCTGATGACCTTGGTGGCGCTCTTGGGTCAAAGCTATTTTCATATTTTAAACTCAAACAGCTTTCATACCATCCAGTTAATTGTATTTTCTGTAATCGCTTGGGCATTCTGGCAAATGCTGAGAAGCTTCTGTAAAACGGCCTGGCAATACTCAGTCTTAATCCTTTCTGTCATATTGTTGATGGTGGTTTCAGTGAGTTTTAACCAGATTCTGGTGATTATGCTGGGCGCAGTCTGTGGACTCTTGGCTGGACATTTTTCCTCATCAGATTCGAAACCCAAAGAAATTAACAAAACGGCAATCAGCTCGCCATATATTCGATCTGCCGCTGCACCCTATTGGCTGCTGGCATTTATCTTGCCGTTTGTTCTGCTCCCCTTAGCTGGAAAATTATGGGATGAATCAGACCTGCTATTTTTTTCCAATTTCTATCAAACCGGTTCATTGGTATTTGGTGGTGGTCATGTGATTCTGCCTTTGCTGTATCAGGACTTTGTCACAACCGGTTTGGTGAGTGCCCAATCTTTTGATCTTGGCTATGCATTTGCCCAGCTCATGCCAGGACCTTTATTCAGTTTTGCCAGTTATATCGGTGCTTTGCTGCCTTGGACGTCTTATGTCTGGCTAAATGCAATTTTAGCGACCTGTGCAATCTTCTTACCTTCATTTTTCTTGATCTTTGCCACCTTGCCTTACTGGTCGTGGTTGATGCAGCAGCGCCATATTCATCAGGCGGTGATGGGCATCAATGCTGCAGTGGTGGGTTTGTTACTATATTTATTGCTGGATCTTTCACAACGCTATTTTAGCTATGGTTCCGACCTGGTCTTTGTCGCAGTGATGATTGCCCTGCTACGCTCAAAACTACCGGTCTGGTTCAGCCTGATTTTGGGCTTCGTGCTTTATCAAAGTTATTTAAATTTCTTCTAAAGAAAACTTTGGCACAAAAAAAGCCCCGAATGATCGGGGCTTTTTGCTTCAAGTCTTACCAGATATCTGATTTAACCTTGTCTTTAAATTTAGGATGGTTATCCAGTTTAAATTCAGGTTCTTTCACACCACGCTTCAGCTGACCGGTATAGTCTTTGAGTAGCATCAGCAGGAATGGCATCAGCAACAGGATCGCAATCAAGTTGATACTTGCCATGACACCCATGAACAGATCTGCCATATTCCAGATCAACGGCACACTGGCTATGGAACCGAAATACACCATCACCAATACAAATAAGCGGAAAATCAACATCACCCGGCTATTGTTATTGATGAACTGAACGTTTCCTTCGGCATAGGCATAGTTACCGATAATCGAGGAATAGGCAAACAGGAACAGAATCAAAGCCAGGAAGTCATCGCCCCAGGCACCAATCTGGCTTTCAAGCGCCATCTGGGTCAAGGTCACGCCTTCAAAGCCTGCATTTTCATACAGACCCGAAACCAGAATAATAATCGCGGTACATGAACACACCACAAAGGTATCTACAAATACTCCGAGCATCTGTACCAGACCCTGGTTGACCGGATGTTTGACATCGGAAGCTGCAGCGGCGTTCGGTGCCGACCCCATCCCTGCCTCGTTAGAGAACAGACCACGCTTGATGCCCATCATCATGGCCATAGATACCATGGCACCAAAGAAACCACCAGCAGCAGCTTCAAATTCAAAGGCTTTACTGAAAATGAGCTGGAAGATGGATGGGAGCAGATCGTAATTGATGACCGCAATATACAAAGCCACAGCCAGATAAAGCACAGCCATAAACGGTACAAAGCTTTCAGCAACTTTTGCAATCCGTTTAATTCCGCCAAAAATGATCACCGCAGTCATCAAGACCAGAAACAATCCGACCCAGGAAATTTCCAGATTCAGGCCGCCTAATGGCAAGATCAGATTCGCCTGATCCCAGCCCCAGGCATGAGAAGTCGCTCCGGTAATGGCATTGGCCTGAACTGCATTGAAGACAAAACCATAAGTCGTGATCAATGCAATCGCAAAGACAATCCCGAGCCATTTTTGTTTCAGGCCTTGGGTAATGTAATAAGCTGGTCCACCACGGAATTGCTGGTTTTTGTTATCTCGCACCTTAAACAACTGTGCCAAAGAGGATTCAACAAAAGCAGAACTCATGCCCAAAAAGGCAGTAAACCACATCCAGAACACGGCACCGGGGCCACCAATCGCAATCGCAATGGCGACACCCGCGACATTGCCCACACCGACCCGGCTTGCCAGTCCGGTGACAAAAGCCTGAAACGGGGTAATGCCGTGCGTATCCTGAACCTTGCCACGGCTATTTTTCATGACTTTCATGCTGTGCCAGAACAAACGAATTTGTACTGCACCGGTCATGATCGTGTAGAAAATACCAACTGCGACCAGAAACACCACCAGAAAATCCCATAAAGGGCCATTCAGGGCATTAATCCAGCCGAGTAAGGTTTCATTTAACTGATCATTCATGTCACATCCTTATGAGCCTATGACTCATCGTATCAGGCATAAAAATTATGCAAAAAACTTCAAAATCATCTGAATAACAGTAGCATTGATTAAGTCAACGAAGAACGCACCACATAATGGAACGATCAGGAAGGCCTTATGTGACGCACCATACATATTGGTAATCGCCTGCATATTGGCAACCGCTGTTGGCGTTGCACCCATACCGAAACCACAATGACCTGCTGCAAGTACCGCAGCATCATAGTTTTTGCCCATCAGGCGGAAAGTGACGAAAGCTGCATACAAAGCCATGGTGATGGTTTGCGCACCCAGAATCACCATGAGTGGTCCTGCAAGGTCAGCCAATTGCCATAATTTCAATGATAACAATGCCATTGCCAAGTACAGCGACAATGAAGCATTACCGAACACATCAATCGCACGATCGAAAATCTGAACCTTGAAAACACCTTCCAGTACATTACGCAGGATGACACCACCCGCCAATGCCCACACAAATGTTGGCAGTTCAAATGCAGTACCTTTACTGAAACCCGTCATAAACTCTGCAAAAGCCAAACAGCCTGCGAACAGGCCCAAGGTCGTGATTGCATTATCAGCGGTAATTAAACGCACCTGATGCGGATATTCAAACGGTACATATTCGCTGGTGGTACTGTCCATTGGCGTATTGTCACGCGTTTCGATCTGCTGATCGGTACGTGCAGTAGCCAGGTTATAACGGTTGATCAGCAACTTGGCCAAAGGTCCGCCAATAATACCGCCGATAATCAATCCAAAAGTCGCACTGGCCATACCTAGTGCCAGCGCACCTTGAATACCATGTTCAACTTCAAAAATTTCCCCCCATGCCCCCGCAGTACCATGACCACCGGTTAAGGTAACTGAGCCTGCAATCAAGCCAATCAACGGGTCAATACCCAATAATGTTGCCAGACTCATGCCGACCGCATTTTGCAAAATAATGAAAGCCGAAACAGCAAACAGGAAAATAACCAGACCGATCCCGCCTTCACGCAACTTGGAAAAGTTGGCACTCAGACCAATCGAAGCAAAGAAAATCAGCATAAAGCTGGTTTGTAATTCTGCACTGGTGGTGATGCTATATCCCCACAATGAATGCACCAGCAATGAGATGATCGCCGCAACCAAACCGCCCGCAACCGGCTCAGGAATATTGTAACGTCTTAAAAAATCGATTTTATTAACCAGGAATCGGCCGAGTAACAGAACAATGACTGCGGCAATCAAGGTATAAAATGCGTTAAAAGTAAAATCCATAATTTTTTGCCCAAGATGATTTTGAATTTTTTATTGTTCTAAAAGTGATGAAGTGCGCTAGATCTCTAGCTCGCTCATTAGATCTTCATCTGGAAATATCCTGATTTGATCTATCACCATTAGAAAAACAAACCGATTTATCATCTCTTTTAAACTTATGAATATCATCATCACGATCATATTCAACAAATGAGAGATTTATAAAAGCAACACCTTTTCTATTCAGATACTCAGTCTGTTGGAAAATTGCAGACAATTTTCCAACAGACGCGCATGCTGGTAAAAAAACTGTGTTTTAAGCTCAAAAAAACATTCAGTGCTTGATGAGTGCTTTCAACCTAAAGACTTCATTCAAGCCATCTGGAATCGCGTTATTTAAAACAGATCTTAATCACAAAATGCATGAATTAAGATGAAAAGTCGTACATTATGCTGTTTCTTTGTATCAAGTTTTATTTCTTTTTATTAGCAATAGTTAATTTATCTATAAAAAATAATTATAAATTCTTATTTTTATATGAAGATTAATCTATATTTTAATTCAAAAAAAATATTAATCTTTTACTCAACACGTAATAAAACAGGCATCTTGAAATTAAATTATCTTGATTTTCAGTCAAAATAAACCAGTTCTCTGTGTGAAATTGTTATTGTTGAATGGTTCAAGCACTTGGGTTTTAAGCCATTTTTTAAATCAAAGACCAACTTTATGACTAAATCCATTGCTATCACTTAGGCGATTTATGCTCAGCTAAAAGAATGCGAAATTTCATTATTCAAGTCATTTTGCTGATAAATTGTTTTTTTCAGCTGGCGAAGAATTAAATTTTCCTATCCCCCGTTCTGTTTGTTTAGTTTATAGTCATTGCAAACTCAATAAGGATATTCGACTGGACCCCATAATGGATCAAAATCTTGTTCATGCTGTAGATCACACCATCACTTCTCGCCATTCAGTGCGTGCTTTTTTAAATACCCCCGTTAGTACAGACACCTTAAAAGAGATTCTGGCGGTGGCCAGCCGCGCACCCTCAGGAACCAATACCCAACCCTGGAAAGTGTATGTGGTAACAGGTAAAAAGCGTGATGAACTCGTGCAGCAGGTTTGTCAGGCACAAATGCAAATCTATGCAAATCCGGAATTGTCACAGCAGTATCAGGAAACTTTTGCCTATTATCCTGAACAATGGATCTCGCCATTTATTGAACGTCGTCGTGAAAATGGCTGGGGTTTATATGGCTTGCTGAATATTCAGAAAGGCGAAAAGGAAAAAATGGCGCGTCAGCAGCTGCGTAATTTTGAATTATTTGATGCGCCTGTCGGCCTGTTCTTTACCGTCCATCGTTCTTTGGCGATTGGTTCCAAAATGGATGTTTCCATGATGATCCAGAATGTCATGCTGGCCGCAAAAGCCCGCGGTCTGGACACCTGCCCGCAGGCAGCCTGGAATCATTTTCATCCGATCGTGCTTGATCTGGTCGGCGCACCTGATGATGAAGAGCTGGTCTGCGGTATGGCACTGGGTTATGCCGACCCAGAGCAAATTATTAACAGCTTTATTACCCCGCGCGTTCCCGTAGAGGAATTTGCCGTATTTATCGATGAGTGATGCAAGCAGGGCTAAGCCAACTTGCTTAGCCCTCTGCTCAATCCAGCATTTTTAATATATTAGAGAACGCCCAGCATCTATGCATTTTTCAAGATTGGCATCTTGATTTTAAAAATCGCCCAAGCGGAAATACCTACAAAAACCAGCATGATCAATGCCATATTTAATAAGGCATGCCAGATCAGAAAATTCAGTAATACACCGCCCAATAAGCCACAGACAAATTGCATACTGCCCATAATCGCACTGGCGGTTCCCGCCCGCTCGCCCTGTTCAGCCATTGCCAGAGCCATGGCATTCGGACCAGTAAACCCGATAGATGCCACCACAATAAACATGCCTAACAACACCCAGAACACAGAATCGACGTCCAGACAGCCCAGCAAGATTAACCCTAATACACCGGTAAACTGCAGACAGGTGCCGATTTTCAAGCGCTGTAATATCGAGAATCGCCCAGCCAGACGTTTATTCAAGGTCGAAAACAGCATGATCCCGAAGGCATTGGCACCAAAGGCATAAGCAAACTGCTGCTCAGTCAGCTGATAACGATCTATCAGAATGGTAGAAGAAGCGCTGATATAACAGAACATCACCGCACCGGAAAAACAGCCGGCATAGAGCGGACGTCGAAAGCTTGGATCCTGAAAAATGCACCGGTACAAACTTATAACCTGTTGAAAGTTCAGCTTGAGACGGCGTTCTGGCTCCAGGGTTTCTTTAAAAAGAAAGTGTACACAGGCTAGACTCAACAGACCGCAGCCCATCAGCACCAAGAAGATCACATTCCATTCATAAAACATCAATACCCAGGCCCCCAGACTCGGAGCGATGATTGGTGCAATCGCAGTCACAATCATCATGCTGGCAAAGGCCTGAGCTGCTGAATGCATATCCAGGCGATCACGAATTGCAGCACGTGCCATGACCACCCCGACACAGCCACCTAAGGCTTGCAGAATCCGTGCAGCGATCAGACTCCATTCATCCTGCGCAAAGACACACAGCAAACTTGCCACAATGTATAAACACAGCCCAAAATACAGTGGCGGTTTACGCCCAATCCGGTCACTGATCGGACCATAAATCAGTTGCCCGATCGCCAGACCGAAGAAATAAGCCGGCAGGCTGTTAGAAACCATTTGGGTACTGACACCAAAATCTGCTGCCATAGCCGGTAAGGCCGAAAGATACATATCAATGGATAAAGGCCCGAGTGCACTTAAGGTCGCCAGCAAAACAATCCAGAACATGGCATAAGGTTGTTGTACTATTTTATTCGATGTCATAAGCATGAAGATTTAAAGCGCTAATATGCAGACAAATTAACACAGTGCATAGTATGATTTAGCCTGAAATGAAGATTTATAAATATACTATTTTCATTAGCCTATTCAGATTCAGCTCTAAGACTGCAGTATAAAGGACGACCTTTGAAATCTTGGCTCACTCGTCTCAAGCAAACCACCTATAACACGACCTTGATGTATAACCTGCGCATGATGACGGCATTTGCAGGTACCGCCTTTGTTCCCTATTTTATGGGACAACAATTGATGACGATCCCATTGACTTTAGGGGTGGTCGCAGCTGGTTTAAGCGATATTGATGACCGCTTTTCGGTGCGGATTTTAAATCTGCTCTACACCTACATTGGCTTCTTTATTACGGCAGTAGGCGTATATCTGCTTTTTCCTTATCCCTTGCTGTTTGCCTTGGCCTTAATTGTGTCCTGTATTGCCCTGATTTTGCTGGGTTCACTAGGGCGACGCTATGCCACGATTTCCTACGGCTGTCTGGTGATTTCCGTTTATTCCATGCTCGGGGTGGAGCTGTTTGATGAATGGTATAAACAGGCTGGTTTATTGGTCATCGGCGCGATGTGGTACGGTCTGCTGTCGACCATCAGTTTCCTGATTTTCCCTGCCCGACTGGCGCAAGACAAGCTTGCCATTTCCTATTCTGCTCTCGGTGACTTTTTATATGCCAAGTCCAATCTGTTTGATGTGGACATGACCCCGAAAAGCTATCAGCAAAGCATGATTGAACTCTCGCTTGAAAATGGGAAACTGATTGCGATTTTTAATGAGATGAAAACTGCCCTTTTGACTCGCCTGAAAGGTGACCGGGGGCAAAAAGACACCCGTCGCAGCCTGCAATATTATTTTGTCGCGCAGGATATTCATGAACGTGCCGATTCAGCGCATATTGATTATCAGAAACTGGCCAAGATTTTCCAGCATAGCGATATCCTGTTCCGCTTCCAGCGCATTATGTCAATTCAGGGCAAAGCCTGTAAGGACCTGAGTGAAAGTTTGCTAATGCGCAAACCCTATGTGCATAACCAGCGCTTTAAGCATACCTTTGACAACCTGAGACAGTCTCTGGATAAGTTACGTCAGGAGCAGCAGTATGATCAGGTCTGGATTAGCGCCCTGTTTGCGTTGTTTCAAAACCTGAAATCGATTGATGCCCAGTTACGCAACCTGGAAACCGAGCAAAGTATCAAATCCGAGCGTTTCAAACATATCGAAAACCAGCTCAGAGATGATGACCTGAAAGGCTGGGATGATATCAAGATTCGGATTAAGCAGCATTTGACACCCGAGTCGGTACTGTTCCGGCATGCCATTCGCCTGTCGATTGTGCTGCTGATCAGCTATATCTTCGTACAGGTCAGCAATATTGAATATGGTTACTGGATTTTATTAACGGCACTCTTTGTCAGCCAGCCGAACTTTAACGCCACCAAACGGCGTTTACGTCTGCGTATTGTCGGTACGTTGGTCGGTATTATTCTCGGTTATGCCATTCTGTATTTTGTGCCTTCCATCGAAGGACAATTATTACTTCTGGTATTGAGCGGGATTCTGTTCTTTGAATTACGCAGTAAACAGTATGCACAGGCCACAGCCTTTATTACGATTTTAGCGCTGATCAACTTCAATCTGGATGGTATGGGCTATGCCGCGGCCATCCCGCGTATGATCGACACCTTGATTGGCTGTGCGATTGCCTGGTTCGGCGTCAGCTTTATTTTCCCGGACTGGAAGTTCCGGCGTTTGCCTCGAAGTATCAAACGCAGCTTGCAAGCAGAAGCGGATTATTTGAGCGAAGTGATCGAGCAGTATAAGTCAGGACGTAATAACGGCCTGAAATATCGGATTGTGCGCCGTGCTGCTCATAATACCGATGCCGAGGTAGCCTCACTGATTTCGACATTGGCCACTGAACCGGATATTGATCCGGTACAAAAATCGCTAGCCTTTGAGTTCCTTTGTCTGAACCATACTTTTATCAGTTATATTGCTGCACTGGGCGCACACCGGGAAAAAATTGAAGATCAGGACATTCTGAATTTACTGGACAAAGCTCTCGAGAACATTCGTGGTGCATTGTTACGAGATGAAATGCCCGATTTAAGTGCGCAAAATATGATTCCCCATATTCGACAGCGCTTGGCTCAAGATCAGGAGCAAGATCAGAAATCCCTGATCATTTTGCAGCAGCTGTCTTTAATGTTCAGCATTTTAAAGCAGTTGAGTCAACTGAAACAAAGTTTGAGTCATGAGCGTGATGAACAGGCAACTGAATTAGGTTCATTATAATTTGGCTGATTTTGGAACAATATACTCACTGAATTGGTACAATTAGTGCTAAACTTTTTACAGTTTAAAATCTGCTAATTTCACTATGACCGCGAAAAATTTATACGCTTATACCCTCCAGCCTGTGAACTATGAAATTTCAGAAGCCGAGCAGCGTCATGCTCAGCTGGTGATCTGGCGTAGTACCAATAAAATTGGCATGAAAGCATGGCTGATCATGGGTGCTGTTGTTGCACTTTCTATTCTGGGCATTCTGCTCCTGAAGAACTATTCTACCGTGTTCTGCTGGGTGGCCATTATCTGTGTAGTGTTGTATTACCTGATCCGTACCTTTGGTCTGGAATGGTATGTTAAACGCAAGATGAATGAATTTCCGGTACAGGAAATCAAGGGTGTTCGCCTGGGCGTACAACCACATGGCATCGTGATGCGCCAGAAAATGGGCATGCAAGAAGGTGTTGGCGCGATTAGCTGGAAAGACATCTATGAATGGTACAACACACCAGAATTCATGTTGGTCAATTTCAAAGTAAAAGGCCAGCAAGGTGCGTATATCCTGCCGAAACGTCTGGACAGCAAAAACTTCTCTTTCGCCACGATTCGCAAGCATCTGGAAGCCGAAGTCGGCGCAGCAAAACAAATCTAAACTGTTCTTTTTTCAGTGAAAAACCTCCTGCCCCGGCATGGAGGTTTTTTTAATCTTAAAATAATAAATGATAATGAGAATAAATATTATCCTCAACACCTATAATTCGGGCTTAAACTTCAGTTATAATTTTGCCACTTTTATAGATCTCACCCTTAATCTGACGACCATGTTTAAAAAGACATTTTTCCAAATCCACTGGTTTCTGGGGATTACAGCAGGTTTAATCCTCTCGATAATGGGGGTCACTGGCGCAATCTATTCCTATGAACAACAAATATTAAAATGGATGAATAGCGACAGTTATACGGTTCAGGTTCAGCAACGTGACAAACTCACGCCTTCCGAGCTGTATCAGCACTTTAACCGTACTGCGCCTGACATGAAGATCAACAGTATTACCGTGGCACAAGATCCAAGTGCTTCGAGTACCGTGAATGTCGCTAAAGAAGGCGCACGGCGTGGTCAGAACATCATGATCAACCCGTATACGGCTGAAGTCTTGCCAGAGATTAAGGGTCGGGAATTTTTCCAGTTTGTTCAGCAACTGCATCGTAATTTGACGGTTGGTCCAGTAGGTAAACAGATTACCGGTGCCTGTACCCTGATGCTGATCTTTTTTGTCTTGTCAGGTCTATACCTGCGCTGGCCGAAACGTCATTCGATCAAGCAATGGTTCTTTGTAAAACCTCAGCTGAAAGGCCGTAATTTTATCTGGGATCTGCACGCTGTTGTGGGAACCTGGGTGGTGATTTTTTACCTGATTTTAGCCTGTACCGGCCTGTACTGGTCTTATGACTGGTGGCGCAATGGCATGTTTAAGGTACTGGGTGTAGAGCGTCCGCAACCGGAAATGCAGGCCAATGCCGGCAATAACCGTGGTGAAGGACATCCAGGCGGCGAACGTGGCCCACGTGCTGAAGGTGAAGCACGCGAAGGTCTCAGCCCTGAAACTACTGTCCGTGCACTAGACCAGAGCTGGATTGGCTTTAACACTGAATTTTCAGATAAGTATTCTACCGTAACGTTTAACCTTCCAAAAAAACCGGATGGCGAAATGCAGCTGAGCTTTGTGGATCCGATCGCTCAACATGAGCGTGCACGAAACAGTGCTACTTATAATTACCAGACAGCTGAATTTACCGAAGTCGAGCTGTATGAAGATAAAAAGCTCAATGAAAAGATCATGAGCAGCATGTTACCGGTGCATCGTGGCAGCTTCTTCGGCCCGATCTATCAGTTCCTTGTCATGGTCGCAGCCTTGTTGATGCCATTGTTCTTTGTGACAGGTTGGATGCTCTATCTGAAACGTCGCAAACAAAAACGCTTAACGCTGGAAGCACGTCAGGGTGCGACTGCAGTGAACGTCGATGAAAATGCCAAACCGTGGCTCATTGCTTATGCCTCACAAACAGGGGTTTCTGAGCAACTGGCTTGGCGTACAGCAACTGCCCTACAGGAAGCACGCCAACCGGTAACCGTCAAGCCGGTACAGCAACTGACGCTTGCCGATTTACAGCAAACCGAACAGGTATTATTTGTTGCCAGTACTTATGGCACAGGTGAAGCGCCGGATCTGGCTTCTTCTTTTGAGAAAAAAATCCTGTCTGCTCAAGCTGATCTCAGTCATTTAAGTTATGCTGTATTGGCCTTAGGTTCTCAGGAATATCCAGACAGCTATTGCAGTTTTGGTCACCGTATTGATCAGTGGTTAAAACAGAATGGTGCCCAGCAGCTATTCAATACAATTGAAGTCGACAATGCCAACAACGAGCATATCCAGCAATGGAATACTGCACTGGCACAAGTCACTCGACTTGAGCTACAAGCGATGAGTATCGATAAGACCTTTGATCACTGGAACCTGAGTAAACGTGAAGTCCTCAATCCAGGTAGTCTGGGTGCGCCTGCCTTCAATATCGAACTGACCCCTGAACATGAAGCCATCTGGCAAGCAGGTGATATTGCCGAGGTTCAACCAGGGAATAGCCAAGAACGTATTCATGCATTTATGCAAAAGCACCAGATTGCAGCGGGTACAGAGGTCCCATCTCTGCATCAAAGCATTGAACAGGCACTCTGGGATCGTGATCTGACTCAAGCTGAACCTTTTGATTCTCTGGATCAGCTCCTCACGCAATTACCGGCTTTGGCAACACGTGAATACTCGATTGCCAGCATTCCAAGCCAGCAGGTTTTGCGTCTGGTGGTACGTCAGCAAACCGACACGAATGGTAATCTCGGTCTGGGTTCCGGCTGGTTGACTCAACATTCAGCGCTTAATGCACCCATTGCACTGCGTATTCGCAGCAATGAGTCTTTCCACCTGATTGATGACAACCGCCCGATTATCTGTATTGGTAATGGTACCGGGATTGCGGGATTATTAAGTCTGCTCAGTGCGCGTAACCGTCAGGACTATAGCCAGAACTGGCTAATCTTTGGTGAACGTCAGCGTGAACATGACTTCTTCTTTGAAGAAACCATTCAGGCCTGGCTGCAAATGGGAACCCTGAAACGTCTCGATCTTGCATTCTCGCGCGACCAGCAGGAAAAAGTCTATGTACACCATAAACTGCGTGAACAGGCTGAAGAACTAAAAGCCTGGATTGCACAAGGTGCGGTGATTTATGTTTGTGGTAGCATCAATGGTATGGCCAGCGATGTGGATCAGGCCCTGACCGAGATTCTCGGTGAAACAATGCTAGATCAATTACGTCTGGATGGACGTTATCGCCGTGATGTATATTAAGATAACCTGATATGCTAAAAACCGGGCTCAATGGCCCGGTTTTTATTGAAGATACAAAAGCAATAATAAGAATATGAATAAGAAAAAAGGAACTCTGGATGCTCAATCAACTTAAACGAAGTCTTAGCCTGATCTTTGGCTTGATTCTATGTCTCAATAGCGTCTGGTTACTGAGCCAAGGTCAGAGGCATTTTGCTATTGCCTTGTCTACCTTCATTGGGGTGGCATTCATCCTGTATGCCTTGTTTTTTTCATCTATTCAGCGCTGGAAACAGAATTCCCGATTCAGAACCTTGTTCTGGAACAGTCTCTGGGGCGGATTTCTATTCTGGATCATCAGTGTCGCTGCTTTCTTCGCTTATATCCAGATGTCAATCAACCCGACTGTTCCGGCACGACCTGCTGCAGCGATTTTAGTATTAGGTAGTGGTATTAATCAGGGTCAGCCCTCACCCATCTTAAAAAATCGTCTGGATACCGCAGCAAAATATGCAGAACGATATCCGAAGACTTTAATCATTATGACCGGTGGACGAAATTTCTGGGAGAGACAGAGCGAAGCTGAAGTCATGCAAAGTTATATCCATACGAACTATCCGCAGCTCAACAACCCCATTAGCCTAGAAGATCAAAGCAGGAGTACCCAACAGAACCTGCAATATTCTCAGGCAATATTAAAACAGCAACATATTGATCGAAATGAGCCAATTGCGATTGTCACCAGCGATTTTCACAGCCCTCGTGCTCGCGCCATTGCCAGACATCAGGGTTATCAACAAGTCATCAGCCTGAGTGCCAGCACACCCCAGAATGTTCGCTATAATTCCTGGTTACGCGAATATTTTGCTTTGATTAGTGGCTGGCTACTGAATGAATATTCATTGTTCCAATAAACAAGCTGTTTTAAAAACAATAAATTTAATTTAAACGGATCTGCCTAGGCAAAGGCATATCCGGATTTTTAAACAGTTCAGGTTTTTGCACATAAATCTGATACAGATAATTTTTAATATCGAGTAATAATTTTTCCGGTGCCACCAGAATATTCTGTCCTTCCGGGGTCAGATCAAGCGAAACAATGGTACTTTCCTGACGTAAAAAGGGAATGACTTTCTCTACAAAATCCTTAAGACCAATTTCCTGAATCTCGTAATTTGCCCAATTGTCTTTAATCAGCAGTCGAGCCAGACCTTTACTTTGCCAGCAGGCAAATGCGCGTTGTCCGGTAGGCGTGGCACATAAGGCCCAGCCATCTTGGTAGAGTGCAAAAATGCCAGCATTGGCAACAATGGCTTCAATATATTGCTTATAAAGCTGTTGAGGATCGAAAGCAGTTTTTTGGGATTTGGTCGCGGCTTTGCGCTGATAGGGATTTCTCATAATCGTGAAATCTTAATATTATTATAATAGAATCAGATTCTAAGGAATAAATCGAGTTGAAGCAAGAAGATATGGTGGGCGCTGACGGGATCGAACCGCCGACATTCTGCTTGTAAGGCAGACGCTCTACCAACTGAGCTAAGCGCCCTGAGAAAAACAACAACGTTGTTTTAAATGACGCAAGACCAACAAGGAATGTAGTCTTGGTATCTTGAAAACTCAGATCTCAGGAATCCAAGCTTTTCATCTTAAGATGGCGCAGCGGACGGGGCTCGAACCCGCGACCCCCGGCGTGACAGGCCGGTATTCTAACCAACTGAACTACCGCTGCATCGTAAGAATCTGGTGGGCGCTGACGGGATCGAACCGCCGACATTCTGCTTGTAAGGCAGACGCTCTACCAACTGAGCTAAGCGCCCTGATAAAGAGTGTCAATCTTTAGTTTATTAAATTCAGGCTCAGGGACCTCAATTTAATTTCTTTTGAAATGGCGCAGCGGACGGGGCTCGAACCCGCGACCCCCGGCGTGACAGGCCGGTATTCTAACCAACTGAACTACCGCTGCATCGCAAAAGAATCTGGTGGGCGCTGACGGGATCGAACCGCCGACATTCTGCTTGTAAGGCAGACGCTCTACCAACTGAGCTAAGCGCCCTCAAAAGGTCTATCGTATAAATGGCGCAGCGGACGGGGCTCGAACCCGCGACCCTCGGCGTGACAGGCCGATATTCTAACCAACTGAACTACCGCTGCATTTACACAATGTCGCTATTGTGGCAAACGAAAATCAAGATCTTAAAGTGGCGCAGCGGACGGGGCTCGAACCCGCGACCCCCGGCGTGACAGGCCGGTATTCTAACCAACTGAACTACCGCTGCAACTATAAGGTCTCAACATGAAAGAGCTTGGTGGGCGCTGACGGGATCGAACCGCCGACATTCTGCTTGTAAGGCAGACGCTCTACCAACTGAGCTAAGCGCCCTTTCTAAACGTCTATCATCGTTTGATGGGTGCATTATAGAGAATCTGCACAGCCTGTCAAACGCTTTTCGGAATGTTTTCCACTTTTTAGGTGTGAGTGATTAAAAAATAGGTTGTTTGTTAAAAAAAACAACACTTTTTGTTTATTTTTTAAGTCCCTACCGAAATTTTTTAATTTTCAAAATGAAAATTGAAGCGAAATTTTGTGTTTTACCCTGCGAAGTTTCAGTCTAACCACACGACATATTGCAATTCTGATTAAGGATTATACAAAGCTTTAAAATACTCGACGTTGTGTTCATGTAATCTTGCAACTGTCATTTATTTTTAAGTGGGAAATAGCGATAAATTTAAGCTTTAGAGGATGATTCAACCTGTTCTATGCCATGAAAATAGGATCTGGATCAGATTAATCAATCTTTTCTCCTGTCTCCATCAAGATCAAGCAGATTCAGCCCATAAAAACAAAATCATTTTCACATGATCTTAAAATCTAACTTTTATTCGCTTTTCGAAACATTTAGTTTTTCCAGATCTAATGTCTGTTCTGAGATATAAACCAGTGCATCTTCACTGATCAGGTCAAATAATTCAGCGACCTCCGGATTACGCATACGAATACAGCCGTGCGACAGCGGCTCTCCCATCTTTTCGGTTTCTGGGGTGCCATGAATATAGATATAACGCTGATAGGTATCGCAGCCCTCCCCTTGATTAAAACCTGCCTCAAGGCCACTCAGCCATAAAATGCGCGTCAGGATCCAGTCACGCTGCGGAAATTCTGCTGCCAATTGGGGATTATAAATTTCACCCGTCACCTGACGTGCGACAAATACACTATTTAAGGGAGCATTCTGACCAAACTTTTCAGCGACTTTGTGCCATCCACGAGGAGTCTGGCCACTATTTTCAGTTTCGCCAATGCCATTTTTGCCACTGGAAATCAGATATTGCTTGTTTAGACGGGGCAGATACAGTTTTTGTTGGGCAAGATCAATCAGGATATCGGCTTGATCCAGATGCAAGGTACTCATGACTTGTTATTCTCAGACTCTATTTTGTTTGGTTTTATAGGGTTTAATTTACTATCTACAGATTGCGGAGTTTGTAGATCTGTCTTTTCTGGATCGACTGTATTTTGCTGAATAATGATCTGATTCGGTTCAGGGCGTCGCCATAACCAGATCGCGACGATCAGCATCGTAATATTGGTAAAGGCTTTTACGGCCAAGGGTGCCGTGGTAAACAGCATGATGATCCCGCTGATCAGCATCATGATACTGGCCAGCCATTTGGCCTTACGCGGTACAGTACCATGTACGCGCCAATCTCTTAAGGTCGGGCCATATTTGGGATGATTCAATAACCAGTCATCCATTTGCGGCCAGCCCTTGGATGCCGCCCAGGCCGCCAGAATCAAAAAGACCGTTGTTGGCATACCCGGCAGGATTGCACCGATAAAGCCCAGGATCACAAACAGCACCACCAGACTTCGCCAAAACAACACTTTCATATATCAACCCTAGCCGCAGAATTCAGGTAGTATAAAGCGTTTTCCGATACTGTCCGTTGTATTTCTGCACTTTTCACAGGTTGTACTATGCCCTTTTCCAGTTTAAACCAAAATCTTGTAGAAGCATGGCAACGTTATCAACATCCTTTGGTGCGGCAACTGGCATTTGCTATTGGCAGTCCGAATATCCTGTCCCATGTTCCAGATGAACTTGAGCTCATACATCTTTTTGAGTTGCATTACAGCCAGACCTGGCAGCAACATCTTGACCATTATCATCCACGCTTGGAGTTTCTCGATCAGCATCCAGAAGAATTAATCAAATTTGTGCAGCAACTGAAAAGCACACGTTTGGGGCTGCGCTTTGAAATGCTGGTCTGGTTCTGGTTGCTCGATGATGTTTACCATCCCTATCGGTTGCTTGGTCATAGTCTGCAAAAAATTGAGGGTGCCAAGACCTTGGGTGAGCTGGATTTTCTGTTATTAAATACCGATACAGGACAGATTGAACATTGGGAAGTAGCACTGAAATATTATCTGGCCGAAGCCGATTTTAGCCTGCCGCATTGGTATGGCCTGAACCGCACCGATACTTTAATCAGAAAAATGAAGCATTTCACGCAAAAACAATTCCAGTTTGATGAGGCTTTGCAGCATCCCATTCAAAAACGTTTTTGCGTCCTCAAGGGACAGCTGTATTTGCCTACACATCATGCCGATCAGCCAATTCCCTCATGGATTAATATAGAACGGCGTCTGGGTTTATGGGGACAGTATATTCCTGCTGCACAGCACGGTTTTTATCGTCTGCAACGACATGAATGGATTTATCCGCAAGCCCGGCCGAGCAGTTCAGCTGCGATCTGGTGGACGGATGGACTTTATAAAAAACTCGATAGCAATGACTTTTATATGTATCGCAATCCGGTGCTGATCCAGCATCCATCGCATAAGCCCCTATAAAGCATTACATTTATTAACCGAAGCACTATGAAAACCACATATTTTTTAGGGCGTATATTTTCTACTCTAAGTCCCACATCATAATAATTTTATTATTGATTATACGGAGATGATGATGAAAAAAATTCTTGCTGCTTCATTAATGATGGCTTTTGTATTGACTGGCTGTAACACCGTAAAAGGCATGGGCAAAGATGTGTCTAAGGCTGGCGATGCGGTAACCAATACTGCTGAAAAAACCTCTGACGAAATCCGTCAAAACTAGTTTTTTCCTAAACGCTCACAGAACCCTATCCCAGATAGGGTTTTTTTATATCAGTCGTTCACATTCAAGCCTATATTCGCCTATTATAGAACCGAAAAAATTATCGACTGTTGAATACCGTATGAGCTCTTCCGCTACCCTCGATTTAAGCCTGCAACTATTACGTCAGCCTTCTGTCACACCGATTGATCATGACTGCCAGAACATCATGGCTGAACGCTTAAAGAAGATTGGTTTCAAGATTGAATCCATGCGCTTTGAAGATGTAGATAATATCTGGGCACGCAAAGGCACAGAAGGTCCGGTCTTCTGTTTCGCTGGCCATACCGATGTCGTGCCAACAGGGAATCTGGATGCCTGGAACTCAGATCCTTTTTTACCAGAAATCCGTGAAGGCAAACTTTATGGTCGTGGCAGTGCCGACATGAAGACGGCTTTGGCAGCCATGGTAGTTGCAACAGAACGTTTTGTTGAAAAATATCCGAATCACAAAGGTTCGATTGCCTACCTGATTACTTCAGATGAAGAAGGTCCATCGATTAACGGCACGGTGAAAGTGATTGAAACACTGGAAGCGCGTAATGAGAAAATTACCTGGTGTCTGGTCGGTGAACCGTCAAGTACTAATAAACTGGGCGATATAGTCAAAAATGGCCGTCGTGGTTCATTAAATGCCAACCTTACAGTCAAAGGCAAACAGGGTCATGTGGCTTATCCGCATCTGGCCGTGAATCCGATTCATACCGCTTCTAAAGCCATTGCTGAACTGTGCGACACAGTCTGGGATCATGGCAACGAATATTTCCCGGCGACGACCTTCCAGATTTCCAATATCAATTCGGGTACAGGCGCAACCAATGTTGTTCCCGGCACCATGAACCTATTGTGCAACTGGCGTTATTCAACTGAAGTGACCGCCGAAGAACTCAAAGTACGTACTTTAGAAATTCTGGATCGTCATGGTGTGGACTATGACATTTCTTGGACTTTATCTGGCCTGCCTTTCCTGACCCCGGTCGGTGACCTGGTAAATGCAGCTAAAACCGCCATTCTGAATGTGACGGGGACTGAAACTGAACTATCGACTTCGGGCGGTACCTCAGATGGCCGCTTTATTGCCCCTACCGGCGCACAGGTACTGGAACTTGGCGTATCGAATGCCACGATTCATCAGATCAATGAACATGTCGATATTGCAGACTTAGAGCCATTGGCTGAAATCTATGAGCAGATTCTCGTGAATTTACTCGCCAATTAAGTAAATTCATAACGCAATAAAAAAGGAACTCCATGGAGTTCCTTTTTTATATTTTATAGCCTGGATTACAGCCCGATTGTAGCCTGAATATTGGTCATATTCGGAATATGGAACAGCTGTTCGTTCATGCGCACATATTGAAAGATGGCAGGATCATTCACCGGCTGATCGACATCGACCACTTCGGAAATACGAATCCGGATGGTTTTCGGCATTTCATTACACATCAGGGCAAAGCGCTGAGTAATTTCATCCCCCTCAATCACCAGTGCCACCCCATTTTGACGTGACGGATCATTCACTGCATAGACCGGTAACTGTGCCTCATGCCATTCTACAGTTTTGACCTGAGTATTGCTATCCAGTGCTGACAATACAATGTTTTGTGGCAATAGCATCGGATCTTTGCCATGACAGTCAATAATATAGGCATCAATAAATCCGGTCGATACCGTAATCAGATGCTGAAGTTCCTGCTGGCTAATCTGATCAGCCATTTTATTGCTTGAATTGGTCTGACTCATATATTACCTCTGTTTTTCAGCAATCAGTTGCTGGATATTGGCCAACAGTTCCGCTTCCTGGAACGGTTTACCCATATAGTGCGTTACGCCCAAGCTGAATGCACGTTCACGATGCTTCTCACCGGTACGTGAGGTAATCATGATAATCGGCAAGTCACGGTGAATATCATGGTGACGAACCAGATTGGTCACTTCGAAACCGTCCATGCGCGGCATTTCGATATCCAGCAACATCAGATCCGGTCTGACGTTTTCAAGCTGCTCGATCGCATCTACGCCATCTTTGGCAGTGACAATATCATAGCCTTGACGTTCAAGCAGACGCGACGTCACTTTACGTACAGTCACCGAGTCATCGACAATCATCACCAGACGACGTGCATTTGAATTACGCGAACCATCACGCTGATCATTCAGCTGTTTGACACGCTGTGTCGCCTGAATCTGGCGGGCAACATTCTGTCCATCGAGAATCAGACAGACCTGACCATCACCCAGAATCGTGGCACCGGCCACTACCCCGACGTTGGCAAACTGCTGTCCAATCGATTTTACTACAATCTGCGCTCGTGAACCGACCAGCTGATCGACCAGCAAGGCAATGGTTTGACCACTATTACCTTTAATCAACAGCACCGGCAATGAATGACCAACATTATTCAGACGTGGAATCGGCTGGTTGCCAACAAACTCAGACAGATAACGCAGCTTATAGTTTGCGCCATCGATCTTGAAATAGTCATCTTTACTGTTGAAATAGCTTTCCAATGTGGTCGGTGCAATACGCACGATTCGGTCAATCTGCGCCAGAGAAATCGCATATTGCTGATCGCCCACTTTCACCATCAAGGCATCGCTGACCGCTACGGTCGTCGGTACGCGAATCGTAAAGACCGTACCCTTGCCCAGTTCCGAGCTCACTGACACATGGCCGCCCAGTGATTTGATCTCGCTTTGTACCACATCCAGACCGACACCACGACCAGAAATCTGGGTCACTGCTTTCGCGGTACTGAAACCAGGATGGAAGATAAATTGCAGGATTTCTTCCTGATCAATGACTTGATCCGCTTTGATTAGATCCAGACTCAGCGCTTTTTCACGAATCTTCTCTGCATCAATCCCCTTACCATCATCACTAAAGGATACAATTACATCGGTTCCCTGGCGGCTGATGTTCAAGACAATCGAACCCACTTCCGGCTTGTTCAGTGCGATACGATCTGCCGTATCTTCCAGGCCATGGTCAATCGCATTACGCAGCATATGCTCAAATGGTGTGACCAGACGCTCGAGAATATTACGATCCAGTTCACCTTCGGTATTCTGTACGATCAGTTCTGCAGGACGGTTCAAGGTGGTCGAGGTTTGACGCACGATACGCTGTAAACGCGGCAACATCCGATCAAATGGAACCAGACGGGTACGCATCAGGCTTTCCTGAATCTCGGCCTGAATACGGGATTGTTGCAATAACAGACCTTCAGTTTCGCGAATCTTGTCGGCCAGTGTACTCTTGAAGTCGACCAAATCTGATGCAGATTCTGCCAGTGATTTAGACAGCTGGTTGAGCGACGAATACTGGTCCATTTCCAGCGGGTCAAAGTCAGCATAGCGCGAGTTCTCTGAACCGTGTTTGGCAATAATCTGTGATTCCAGCTCGCCTTCCATTCGACGTAACTGATCGGCAAGACGTTTGATCGCCAATTCCATCTCGTTCAGGGTATTGCCTAGCTGACCCAGGTCCATCTCGATACGCGAACGGTTAATCGAGTTCTCACCGGACAGGTCAATCATCTTCTCGACCAGATCAGCAGAGATACGGATCATCTCGTTATTACTATCGCTGGTACCGCTATTCGCCCATTCACCCATCATCTGTGGCGGTTCAGTACCATCACCTTCAACAAAGCCGAAGTCGGTGCTGACTACAAGATTATCTGTTTTCGCCAGACGCTCAGGCAACTGTGCAGTAACGTCCACATAAGCAATCTTTTTCAGACTACTGTGCAGCGGCTCAAAACCGCTATAGTCGCGTTGGAAAATCGCCTGTCTCAACCAGACCAGCGTTTTCTGCAGTAAGCCATCATAGGCATTTGAGTTAAATTGATAGACCGCAAACTGTTCGAAAGTCGTTTCCAGCTCATAGGCAATACTGGCCACTTCTTCAACATCTACCATACGTGCGCCACCCTTGATACTGTGGGCGGCACGCTGTAATTGCAGCAATAAACTACGGTCACTACGCTGATCAAACCATTGATTGAGGAGCTTCTCGGCATTCGCCAGAATCTCTTCGGATTCTTCCAGGAAAGACTCTTCAACAATGGATTTCAGTTCGTCTTCTTCAGAACGTTCTACTGGTGTGTCTTCAATAGCCTCAGAAGACTCAGAGATTTCCAGTAATTCTTCAGCTTCTGCCAAATCAGTTGCAGGCTGTTCAGTCGTTGCTAACTCTTCAAGTTGCGGTTCACGAATTGATGTCGCTTCGACCTCTGCAACTTCAACTACAGTATTCGCGCTCTCCACAGCAGCAACAGCTTGTCCAGACACCAGCACCTGAATATTTTGCAGAATCGCAATCGCTTCTGGTGCAGGATAATCAATGCCGTCTTCCCGAATAGATTGAATACGATCGGAAATGTTGTCCTGAACCAGACGAATAATCTGGATTAAAGCAGGTGTCACGGCAATTTGCTGACGGATCACCCGCTCATAAATACTTTCTAGTTCATGCGCAATCAAACCGATATGCGATGCTGCGATCATGTTTGCACCACCTTTTAAGGTATGCAAATGACGCATCAGATTATTCAGCGAGGTTGTATCGTCCTGTTTTTTGCTCCAGGTATTCAGATCTTCATCAATGCCTGCGAGCAGTTCATCCGCTTCTTCCAGGAAGATACTTAATAATTCTTCATCAAAATAACGGTTGGTTTCAGCACTTTGCTGCTGTTGACGATCTGCAGCGATGCGTTGACTCAAACCAGCAAAATCGACACTGCCTGTCGCGACAGTTTCAGCCACTTGTGTGGCCTCTGAGCTTAGCTCAATATTCTGATTACTAGTATCTTCAGCAAATATCTCGAGATCCTGCTGCACAAATGCAGACAGTTCACTGAGTATTTTTTGAATCTCATCATTCAGAATGACGCGCTGTCCTGCGGCCAAGGTATCAAATAAATGAATAAATTCCTGATGCGCCTGTGCGAACAGTTCATAAGCATAATCGCTGTTTAGCAGCACTGGCTTTTCAAGCAGCGCATCATAAGCCAATTTCAGGTCGGCAGTGAATTCATGAATGCCTTGCGCTGCCCGGCTTTCTGTATGTGCCAGCAATTCTGCAGCCTGCTGGCTGAGTGCCTGAATATATTCCGGATAATCGACTTGGGCGCGTTTATCAAATTCAAACTCGGCATCCAATAACAGATCAATATCCAGCTCAACCAGTTTAGACACCAAACCTTGCGTCTGAATGCTATTGGTTTCAGTAACTGCAAAGCCATAATCATTCCAGACACGCTCAAAGGTGGCATATACCGCATCCAGTTTTGCAGTATTGCCCTGACGTAGCAAATGCAGATAGTCACTGACAAACTCAGCATACTGAATCAGTAAAGCGGTTTCTTTTGAAGTGGAGACAATTTCATCTTGTAGCAAGGTTTTGAACAGATGCTCTACTTTAGAACTGGCTTCAAAAATCTGGTCAATCTGCGCCATCGATGAACTGCCGCGCAAGGTATGAATCGCACGAATCAACGCATTATAATCTTGTGATTTTTCATCTTCAGTACGAAGGAAGGTGGCTATCGTTTCCAGATGCTCTTCTGCTTCTTCAATAAAGATCGCCACAGTTTCTTCGATATCGCTGCGAACCGGTAATTCTACTGGAGCTACTGTTAGCTCAGCTTCACTTGGCTCATTGTCTGCAAGCTCAAGACCTGTCATCTGACCTTCAGCAGTCAAATGATCTGCCAATGCTAATAATTCTTCTAGCGCAGGTTCAGGCGAAATTTGTTGTTGTAATTGTTGTCCCAACAGCACCATTGGACGCAGATCGAGATCCAATTGCTGTACATGTTTGAATTTTGGATATAAAGCATATTGATAGACATTCAGTACCGCTTGGGCAAATTTCTGTACCGTCGGTGTTAGCTGAATCGAACCGGACAAAACCCGGTTTAAGGTATCTTCAACCGCCCAAGCCATTTCCCCTGCCGATTTTGCCCCGACCATGCGGCCTGAACCTTTCAGGGTATGAAAATGGCGGCGAATGGTCTTCAGATTTTCTTGATGATCTGGATTAGTCAACCATTCTGGAAATAAAGCATTTAACTCAACGAAGATCTCTTCGATTTCCTCAACAAAAATTTCAAGAATTTCTGCATCTTGGTCAAGATAACTATCTTCAGGAAGCGTTGTCGTTTCAACTAAATTTTTTAATATTTCTTTCATAGCTCATGCTTCTTACGTTATGCCGCCAAGAAGGGCGCTCAAACTTAATTGTGACCGTCACGCGATACCTAACGTTTGAAGTTAAGTACATCTTGTCGAGGCTTTATCTGTATTTTTTGAATGTGTCTCAACCGCGGTCAAGACACATTTCCCCCTCATGTCTGACTTTATTCTGGTAGTTTAAAGTCAGATACAGATTCACGTAATGCATCGGCCATGTTTGCCAGTTCAGATACCGAACGTGCTGTATCGAAGGTTGCACTGGTGGTTTGCGAGGTAATTTCCTGTACGACATTCATCGTGGTCGCAATATGACCTGCAGATGCTGACTGCAGTTTCGCAGCATCAGAAATGTTCGCAATCAGTTTCGCAAGGTTGTTCGATACTGTTTGAATCTCATCTAGTGCTACACCGGCATCTTTAGACAAGTTCGCACCACGTACAACTTCCGATGTAGTTTGTTCCATCGAAATAACGGCTTCGTTCGTATCCGTTTGAATGGTTTTTACCAGGCCTTCAATCTGCTTCGTTGCAGAAGCTGAACGTTCCGCAAGACGCTGTACTTCATCGGCTACGACCGCGAAACCACGACCTGCTTCACCGGCCATCGATGCCTGAATTGCTGCGTTTAATGCCAGGATGTTCGTCTGGTCAGCAATATCGTTAATCAAGGCTACGATGTTACCAATTTCCTGAGAAGATTCACCCAAACGTTTAATACGTTTTGAAGTTTCCTGAATCTGTTCACGAATCGTGTCCATACCCTCAATCGAGCGATGTACGACATCCGCACCGTTTGCAGCAATTTGTACTGAACGCTCTGCTACCACCGCTGATTCATCGGCGTTGGCAGATACCTGGTCAATCGACAGTGCCATTTCGTTAATCGCTGCAGAAGCACCAGCAATTTCTTGTGCCTGATGCTCAGATGCTTCAGCTAACTGGTTGGTAATGCTTTGTGTAGTTGCAGTATATTGCGCAACTTCTTGTGAAGTTTCAGTAATACGCGATACCAGGTCACGTAACTGGTCAATCGCAAAGTTAATCGAGTCGGCAATTGCACCAGTAAAGTCTTCAGATACTGTTGCATATGAACGCAAGTCACCGTCTGCAAGATCGGCGATCTCATCCAGTAAACGTAAAATCGCATTCTGGTTACGGTCATATTCTTCTTGTAAACGGCCTACACGCTGCTTATCCGACAAGCCACGCAGAGAAAGTAACTTGAATACACACAGCAAGAAACCGACTAATAATGCGATCAGAAGGACTGCCGGAACAACCGTTTTAAGACCTGAGTTACCCGATAATTTATTCAGGTTGTCCAAAAGCACATCAGATTGAGAAAAAATAGATGCGGCTGCCTGACGAACTTTTACGATCTGTGTAGAGTTTTTCAGAATAATCGCTGATGCAGATTCCAGTACGTCATCATATTCAGCCTTGATGCCTTCCAGAGATTCACGCAGGGTTGGATCAGCAATACGCTGTACACCCAGTTCAGCAGAACCATTTAACTGTGCATTCAGATAAGAACCAAAAGTTTCGGTATCGGCACTGAAGTCATCCGCAGATTCACGTGAACCATCATTACCTGTCAGTACCAAACTGATTGAACGTAAGATACGTTCTGCAATGAATACCTGGTTTTTGGCAATAACCACCTGGTTCGATGGCATATCTTGACGTGCCATCTGGTCGACCATCAAGTTATATTCCGCCTGAATCCCCGGAATCGCTTCACCAATCGCGATGTTGGTGTCGTATAACTGGTTAATAATCTTTTGTTGCGAGGTAATCAGATCAATACTGCTGGATACCTCTGTCCACTGTTTATCAACAGCTTGCAAAGCATCATTGTTAGAGTGAATACTTTTAACTGTCTCAAGGTTTTCAGCAAAAGCTTTTTGCGAATCAGTCAGGTTCTTCATGGCCTCAGGCGTACCCGAAGCTGTCGCTTCAGTCGCTTGGCGCGAAATCGTTTGCGAGAGGAGACGCAAATCACCCAGACTTTGAGTGAGTTCATTGGTACGTGGAACACTATAAAAAAGATACAATAAAGTGATCAGTGCGGCTAAAAGACAGCCTGCTGCTCCATAGATCAGCGGTTTTGATTTCTCACTATCACCGAAGACACGTGATAACTGATCTACTTGCGTTTGAATCTTAGCTAAAAAAGCATTACCGCCTTTGCGGCCAGTGCTCTCACCTGTATTTTTCTTTTTAAGTTTAAAGCCCATGCAGCCTCTCCCCGGTTGACGCCTTGCTTACTTTCGAGCGCGACATTTAATTTATAAATTTTATAGATGCGTTCATAAATTTTGGATTTTGCAACAGACGACTGAATAAAAACACATGCCACTGCTGGTTGTGCTGATGGAAAAACCCCTGACAATATTCTTGTAAGTTTTTATCCAATTCAGATTTCTTCGAAAAGAAACTTTTCTTATTGAAATGTTGTATACCCAAAACTTGATCTACGACCAAACCCACATACTGGTCATTATGGTTGATACATAATACTTTTTGAGTCGGTGAAAATTGACTGCTTTGCCCTGATACGTACTGCGTCAGATCAGAAACCGATAACAGTCTTCCCCGGATATTCGCCAGACCCAACACCCATGCTTGCGTCTTGGGTACCGGCGTATATTCTGGGGGATAAATCACTTCTGATACTTCCCCCAGCGGGGCAACAAAATATTGCCCCATCATCTCAAAAGCAATGCCCGACCATCGGTTAACTTCATTGCCATTGGAAACGTAGTTTTTATTCCCCCGTTTCGCAATGCGAAGCAATTCGATAAATCCATTTGCTGCCATAGAGCTTATCCTGCATTGAGGTGCTGCTTAATTACATCTATTAATTGTTTTTCATCGACTGGTTTTGTTAGATAATCCGCTGCGCCTTGACGCTTGCCCCATACACGGTCAGTGGCCTGATCCTTGGTACTGACAATCACGATTGGAATATGTTTGGTCGTTGCACCACGTGCAATCTGACGGGTTGCCTGAAAACCATTCACACCCGGCATAACCACATCCATCAGAACTAGGTCCGGCAATTCTGCCTGTGCCATGGTGACGCCATCTGCGCCATTGGCTGCTTCAATCACCTCAAAGCCATGTTTAGAAAGAATCTCTCTAAAGCGAAAAGTTTCTGTCGGTGAGTCATCCACAATTAGGATACGTGCCATGCCAATTCCCCAAAAAAATCAAATATTAAGCACTAATATGGTTACGGATTGCATTTAGCAATTCATCTTTACTAAAAGGTTTGGTCAGGTATTCATCTGAACCCACGACACGACCTTTGGCCTGATCAAATAAGCCATCTTTACTCGATAGCATAATCACAGGAATATTCTGGTAATTCTGAGAGTTTTTGATTAAGGCGCAGGTTTGGTAACCATCCAGGCGCGGCATCATAATATCTACAAAAACGATATCTGGATTTGCTTCGGCAATTTTTGACAAAGCCTCAAAACCGTCTACTGCAGTAATGACCTCATAACCTTCGCGTTGAAGAAGAGTTTCCGCAGTACGACGAATGGTCTTTGAGTCATCAATAACCATAATTTTTAGATTTTGGAATTTATCGTCCATTTGTTTAACCCTTCCCATTTTAGAAACTATATGCCATAAGGCTCATAGGATTATTTTATTACGATCGATAAACATTTTTAACATAAAGTCACTTGTATTATCAATGAACATTTTCTACACAAGTAGACAAAATCATTTATTTTTAATAACAGCTTCACATTTTCTTATCGTTATTGGTTTTTTTTTGACTAACGGTAGTTTTTTATTGATAAATTTAAGTCTAATATAACAAGATTATTACTTTAAAATAAGTAATTTAGTCAACTTTAAATTCGGGGAGCCAATGATGAGTCAGTTTTTAAGAAAACTTGCTGTCATTGATAAAAATAAAATGACTGGTCAATTCATTGTTGTTGCGCTGCTATTGTTACAGGTGAGCTTAACGTGTGCGAGTAGCAACCAACTCCCACAAAAAGCCACCTGGTATCGTTATTATGACAGCAAAGGTGTGGCCAATATCAGTACTAACGTCACACCCAATCATATCCGTTATGGCTATGAAGCACTTGACCAGAATATGCAGGTCATTAAGCGAGCGCGTCCTTATAATGCCGAAGCGGATATCAGGCAAGCGCCACAACGTGCCCAACAGGCGCAGCGGATTGCCGAAGACCATAAACTCAAGCGCGCTTATAATAATAGCCAGACCGCTTTACAGAAAAAGAATGACAGCCTGGTGCAGTTAAAAAAACAGATTGATTTCCAGCAAGAACAAATGAAGCAACTGCAAAAAGATCGGGTCATGTTTGTGCGTCAGGAACGTGAATATTTACGTAAAGGTAAAACCCCACCGGCACACCTGAAAACAACATTAGACAATAACCAGAAAAATCTCGTTTCCCAGAAAGAAAATATTCAATCTTTACAAAGTCGCTATCGAAATCTGGAAGCAGAATACGACAAAATTATCGCCCGTTTAAAAGCACTTGAATAAATACAAATAGCTGGCCGTGGTTTTGATCCATAGCACGCTAAAAGGACTCATATGCAAACTGCACCGCATTCTCATGATTTAAATATGCCTTCCCCGCGCTCTATCCTGATCATGAGTGCACTTTGCTTAAATATGTTTTTAGTGGCTTGTGATAAAAATGAACCCGTACAGCAAGCAGAAACACCCAAATCCATTGAAGTCATTCCTCAAGATCTAGTTGCAGTTCAATCTGGCAATTCAGTTCAAAAAACTGCATTCACCGGCACTATTCGTGCAGTCAATCAAAGCAGCATACAAGCACAGGTCTCTGCTACTGCTACCAGCGTAAACGCGCAGGTAGGTCAAACGGTTTCTAAAGGACAGGTGCTGGTACGCCTGAATAATCAGGACAATGCAGCTCGTCTGGCACAGGCGCGTGCGAATCTGGCCTCAACTCAAGCGCAAGCCAATCAGGCGCACAACATGATGCAGCGTAAAAAGCGTCTGCTCGATCAGGGGTTTATTTCAAAAGTAGAATATGAACAAAGTCAGGTCGATTATCAGGCCCAGCTTGAAAATGTCCGCGCCCAGCAAGCCAATGTCGATATTGCCCAGAAAGCCGATCGTGATGGCACCATGACCAGTCCGATCAGTGGCGTGATTACGCAACGTCAGGTTGAACCGGGTCAAACCGTTGCCATTGGACAAACCCTGTTTGAAATTGTCGATCCGAAACGGCTGGAAATTCAAGCACGCGTACCTAGTGATCTGCAATCAGGTTTAAGACTGGGCAGTCAGGTCGAATACAACATTCAAGGTAATCCAAATCGGCTCACTGCCGTAATTAGCCGGATTTCCCCAATTGCAGATCAGGCCAGTCGTCAGATCGAATTCTTTGCCACGCCGAATGAAACCATTCCCTCGCTAAGTATCGGCTCCTTTGTCGAAGGCAACATTCTGAGTCCACAACAGATTTCTGGCCAGCTGATTCCATTAGATACTGTTCAAGACATTCAGAATAAACCTTATGTCTGGGTAATTCGCCAGAATAAAATTATCAAGGTCAACATACAGGTTTTGGAACAGCGTTATAGCGATAACATTGCTGTGGTTCAAGGACTGGAAAATGGTGATCAGGTCAGCCGGGTGAAGTTTAGCGAAGCTGATCTGCAAAAAACTGTCACCCTTCGCGCCAACTAAAGCCATTCACACAGGATCATTGATATGTGGTTTACCCGAATTAGTGTGAAGTATCCGGTTTTTACCATCATGATGATGTTCTGCCTGATGGTGCTGGGGCTGGCTTCATGGCAGCGGATGGGCGTTGAAGAATTCCCTGATGTCGATTTCCCTTTTGTGGTGATTTATACCAACTATCCGGGTGCTTCTCCGGAAACGGTTGAATCGGAAATTACCAAAAAACTTGAAGATCAGATCAATACCATTTCCGGTTTAAAACAGGTCATTTCCCAGTCCAGTGAAGGCCTGTCCATCATCACCACTGAATTTAATCTGGATGTGACATCTACCACAGCAGCTCAGGACGTGCGGGATAAAATCGCTTCTGTAACTGCTGAATTTCGTGATGAGATTCAGGAGCCGATTGTCGAACGTTATGACCCGACGGCGAATGCGGTGATGTCGATCGTATTTGAATCCGACAATATGGATGTAAAAGCGCTCAGTTCTTATCTGGATCAGCGGATTGTGCCACAACTGCGCACAGTCCCTGGGGTGGGAACGGTCAATCTGCTTGGTGATGCGCAGCGCCAGATTCGGATTCAGGTGGAACCGCAAAAACTGCAAGCCTTTGGCATTGGTGTAGATAGCGTGATCAATACCTTAAAGGCCGAAAATATTGAAGTCCCGGGGGGGACGCTTAAATCGGGTAATTCGGAACTGGTCATTGAAATCAATTCCAAAGTGCTGCATCCCCTTGCTTTTGGCGATCTGGTCATTGCCAATAAAAATGGCATACCAATTTTCCTCAGACAAGTGGCTAATATTCAAGACAGTCAGGCAGAGCTGGAATCCGCAGCTTTTCTGAATGGCAAAACTGCAGTAGCGATTGATATTTTGCGTAGTTCAGATGCAAACGTCATCGAAGTAGTAGACAAGAGCTACGCAACTTTAGAAAGTATTGAGGCGCAGCTTCCACAAGGCACTACTTTACAAGTAGTGGTAGATTCCTCCAAAAGTATCCGCGGCACCATTGGCGATGTAGCCCGCACCATTATTGAAGGTGCGGTACTGGCCGTGCTGATAGTCCTACTTTTTCTGGGTTCTTTCCGTTCAACTGTGATTACCGGTTTGACTCTGCCCATTGCACTCTTGGGCACGCTGACCTTTATCTGGGCCTTTGGCTTTAGCATCAATATGATGACTTTGCTGGCGCTGTCCTTGAGTATTGGTCTGTTGATCGATGATGCGATTGTAGTCCGAGAAAATATTGTCCGGCATGCCGATATGGGCAAAGATCATGTCACTGCCGCGCTCGATGGCACCAAAGAAATTGGCTTAGCCGTGCTGGCCACGACACTGACCATTGTTGCCGTATTCCTGCCTGTGGCCTTTATGGGCGGAATTATTGGCCGTTTCTTCTACCAGTTCGGGGTCACGGTAAGTATGGCCGTTCTGATCTCGATGTTTGTCAGCTTTACTCTGGACCCGATGCTCTCTGCACACTGGGCAGAAAAGAAAAAAGATCCAAACAAAAAACCAAGTCGGGTGAAACGTTTCTTTAGCTGGATCTCTGGCAAACTGGACAATCTAAGCCATGTCTATGAAAAATTATTAAAACTGGCCTTACGTTTTAGACTTATTACCCTGCTGATTGCGGTCGCTTCATTATTTGGTGCTCTGGGTTTATCCAAGCTGATTGGTACCGAATTTGTACCGGTCCCGGATAAAGGCGAAATCCGGATCAAGTTTGAAACACCGGTCGATTCATCGCTTGAATATTCACAAGCCAAACTGCAGCAGGTGGATCAGATTATTCGTCAGCATCCGGATGTCAAAGCCACCTATGGGGTGATTAATGGCGCAACCGACCGCGGTAAAAACCATGTCAGTTTACGGGTGACCGTGACGCCGCGTACCGAACGTGAAAAGACCCTGAATGAGCTAAATAATGAATTCCGCCAGCGTCTGCAATCGGTGGCTGGAATCAGCATTACCTCGGTGGCATCCGCCGATGAAACCGTTTCAGGCGGTCAGAAGCCAATCATGATTTCGATCAAAGGCCCAGATCTGGATCAACTACAAAAAATTTCTGATCGCTTTATGACGGAAATGGCGAAGATTAATGGCATTGTCGATCTGGAAACTTCATTAAAAGAACCCAAGCCGACCCTCGATGTACAGATCAATCGTGTCTTGGCCAGTGATTTAGGTTTATCGGTCAATCAGATTGCCAATGTGGTGCGTCCGCTGATTGCCGGTGATGATGTCACGACCTGGCAGGATGAAAAAGGTGAAACCTATGATGTGAATCTGCGCCTGACTGAAGACCAGCGCAGCTTGCCTAGCGACTTACAGAACATGTATATCACCTCGAATAAAACCGATGCCAACAATCAACCGATTCTGATTCCGCTTTCGAGCGTGGCCAAATTTGAAGAAAAACTCGGTGCCTCACAAATTAACCGGCGTGATCTGGCACGTGAAGTTCTGGTCGAGGCCAATACCTCAGGACGTCCTGCAGGCGACATCGGGACGGATATCAGCCGCTTGCAAGAAAATTTCGATATGCCACCGGGTTATAGTTTCGACACTCAAGGCTCCAATGCCGACATGGCAGAATCCGCAGGTTATGCACTGACTGCGATTACCCTGTCGATTGTCTTTATCTATATTGTGCTCGGTTCACAGTTCAATAGCTTTATCCATCCTGCAGCAATTATGGCCTCACTGCCATTGTCACTGATTGGCGTGTTTCTGGCCTTGTTCCTGTTTAACTCAACCATGAACCTGTTCTCGATTATCGGCATTATTATGCTGATGGGATTGGTAACCAAGAATGCGATTCTGCTGATCGACTTTATCAAGAAAGCCATGGATCGCGGTGAAAACCGCTATGATGCGATTATTGCCGCTGGTAAAACCCGTTTGCGTCCTATTCTGATGACTACCAGCGCGATGGTCATGGGCATGGTGCCACTTTCCCTAGGGCTAGGTGAAGGTGGCGAACAAAGTGCACCGATGGCGCATGCGGTGATTGGTGGCGTGATTACCTCTACCCTGCTGACCTTGGTGGTGGTGCCGGTGATCTTTACCTACCTGGATGACTTTAAGAATTTTATGCTGCGTCAGGCACGTAAAATCATGGCATAATTTAATGCAACACAATGAGGTGACATTCCCAAATGCTCACCTCATTTTTTATTGTATAATCCCTGCTTTAACGCTTAATTTTTTAGGACAGTTTCCATGCGCGCGAGTCGCTTTTTATTTGCAACGTTAAGAGAAACCCCGAACGATGCTGAGGTTATTTCCCATCAGCTGATGCTTCGTGCCGGTATGATTCGTAAGTTGGCTTCAGGTCTATACACCTGGTTGCCGATGGGCGTTCGCGTATTAAATAAAGTTGAAGCGATCGTTCGCGAAGAAATGGACAAAGTCGGTTCACTTCAAGTCTATATGCCGGTGACTCAACCTGCATCTTTGTGGGAAGAATCAGGTCGTTATGTACAATACGGCCCTGAACTTTTACGCTTCAACGACCGCCATGGCAACCCATTTGTTCTGGGTCCGACGCATGAAGAAGTGATCACTGACCTTGCACGTAACGAATTAAAAAGCTACAAGCAATTGCCTGCAAACTTCTACCAGGTACAAACCAAATTCCGTGACGAAATTCGTCCCCGTTTTGGCGTAATGCGTTCACGTGAATTCATCATGAAAGATGCCTACTCTTTCCATGCCAACCAGGAATCACTGCAACAAACCTACGACGACATGTATGCAGCCTATTGCAAAATCTTCAACCGTCTTGGTTTAGATTTCCGTCCGGTTCAAGCAGATACCGGTTCAATCGGTGGTTCAGGTTCTCACGAATTCCACGTACTGGCTTCAAGCGGTGAAGATGATATCGCATTTTCGACTGAATCTGACTATGCAGCCAATATTGAAATGGCAGAAGCAGTACTTGTCGGTGAACGTGCGGCACCTACACAAGAACTCAAACTGGTAGATACACCAAATCAAAAAACCATTGCAGATGTATCAGCATTCTTGGGTACGAACCCTGCTCATTCAGTAAAAGCCTTATTGGTTCAAGGTGTTGCGACTGAAGAAGGTCAAGATGCACCTGTGGTTGCTTTATTCCTTCGTGGCGATCACGAACTGAATGAAATTAAAGCTGAAAAACATCCTTTAATTGCTGCACCTTTAACATTTGCTACTGAAGAACAACTGCAAGCCCTTGGCTTAAATGCTGGCTTTGTCGGTCCTCAAGGTCTGGTCGAAAAAGGTGTAAGCGTTATTGTTGATCTTGCAGCATCCGTATTGTCTGACTTTGTTGCAGGTGCAAATGCAGCAGATCAACACGCAACAGGTGTAAACTGGGAACGTGATGCGCAGTTCACTGAAGTTTATGACCTACGTAACGTGGTTGAAGGCGACCCATCTCCAGATGGTAAAGGTACGCTTCAAATCAAACGTGGTATTGAAGTGGGTCATATCTTCCAGTTGGGTCAAAAATATTCTGAAGCTTTGGGCTGTAAAGTCTTGGGTGAAGATGGCAAACCATTCACTGTGACTATGGGTTGTTATGGTATTGGCGTGACGCGTGTGGTGGCTTCTGCAATCGAGCAGAACTTTGATGAGAAAGGCATTATCTGGCCAACTGCCATTGCACCATTTGAAGTTGCCATTGTACCGATGAATGCACACAAATCTCCACGAACTATGGAAGCTGCGGAAGCACTCTATGCTGAATTACAAGCTGCAGGTTTTGATGTATTACTTGATGACCGTAACGAACGTCCGGGCGTGAAATTCTCTGATCTTGAGCTTACAGGTATTCCACATCGTATTGTGATTGGTGAAAAAGGTTTAGATGCGGGGACGTTTGAATATAAAGGCCGCCGTGATGCTGAATCAGTAAATATCTCGAAAGAAGAATTATTGGCAAAAATTGCTAAATAATTTTGCTTTCTTATAAAAAATCCCGCGTAATGCGGGATTTTTTATAACTAAACTTAGCAGAATTTGTGTCCACCAAAGCAGTTCGGTTTAAAGTTCTGGCCTTGTAAAGTTAAATTAGTAAGAGGGAAATCAAGTAGCGCAGGATTTTTAATTTCCTTTACATCAAGTGCACTTCCTAGCACACAACCAAAAACCAGACTTCCACAATCTCGCACATTAGTGGTTAAATCATGGTTAATTCCTGCAATAGTTTGCTTTAAAACAGCATCTGAAATTGGCACACTATATGAAGGTGAAATACTTCCTAAATCCACTTCATCTTCCATTGCCAGCCACCACCCTTGTTTTGCCGCGACTGCTGCACCAGGCCATAAAATGCTTTGGGATTGCAAGGAGAGTGAAGCTGGATTATTTAAATATAAAGCATGAATAAGTCCGAGATTTTGTTTAACGGTAATGTCTGTCTGTAGCCCGGTTAAGTAGCCTGTAATATCTTTATCTAATTTTAATGCTCCATCCAATAATTCTGCTTTTAATGGTCCTTTAAAATCAATACGACCTACTGTCCCTGTCCCTTTTAGTACAACTTCTTTCATTCTTGTTCCTGACACTATAGTAGCAGGAATAGTAAAAGGTGCTGTTGTAGAATTTAACTGGAAAGCATAATTGCTAGATGTGTAATGTAAATCCAGAGGTAATGGTTGACCTAATATAGTGCCTTTTACCGTGCCCTCAATATTCATTCCAGTTGCAGCATAATCCATGACACGAGGAGCGGTTGTTGCAACTCCTGATGAAGATTTTGTTTTCATATAACCACTGAAACTGTTAATACCATTTGGTGTAGCACTATTTTCTGTCCCCATTGTCAATAGACCTGAAATCTTTTCCGCACTTAAACGGAAACCTAAAACTTCACGTGTAGATGCCTGATTTGGATTTTTTATGGCAAATTGTACAAATGGATTAGTAATCAGAGCTGAAGTCGCGGCACGATCCGCGCCATTCGTAGGATTACCACTTAAGGCAATATGATCAATATCAATATCACAGCCGGTTGCACCATTAACACCGCCACACCCGAGTTGTAGCTTTTTTATATTGGCATTAATTTCCATCTCGGCTTCCAAGCCTAATTTATAAAATGAGATATTACTCTGGTCATAAGTAGCTCCTAGATTATCCATCTGGTTAAATCCAGACTGAACCTCCATTGACAATAAAGCCTGCCCATTGACTTCTGAGAGCTCTTGGTCTTCCAATGAGGTTAATGCAGATACCTGACCACTTAGGCCCATCATAGCTACCACTAGACTTTTTAATATTATTTTTTTCATTTTTCTCATCCTGATTTTCAGCGTGGTGTGATTCCCATCGTGCTACGAATGGTTCCACCAGTCAGTGCAATACTTGCCATGTTTTGCATATTGCCATTGGTCGCCATGGCAAAATTGGTTTTAAATGGTATTGCAATATTATTTTCATAATTGAGTTTGACCTGATTATCCAAAGTCACTGTATCTGCACTAACACGAACTTTTGCTTTGACACCCAAATGACCTTCCATCCGGTTAAAGTTAATTGACGAAGTTTTTAATACCCCGGCTGAATCAATATCTTCATTGGCAATACTAAAATAGCTGCCCAGATTATCTTTATTTGCAGTTTCTTCTGCGGTAAGGGGTCTAAATTTAAAATTTGCATCAAATGACAGGAAGTTGGTATCTGGTGAATCGCTGGTCGGATCCACTCCTGGAATGATGAGGAGCTCGCCGTTTCCATCAAGTTTAAAAGCAATATTAGTCAGGACATCATCACGTTTAGAAAAATTATCATGAGGCACATAGCTTCCGCATTTAGTGACCGATGCATTGGTACAATTATATTTAGATCCTGGTAATTGACCAATCGCAAGCTCAGCTTTAGCTCCAATCAGCAGTTTATCGGCACGAATATAAATACCTTCATCTTTATAACTAATAATCCCTTCCGACTTGATCAAAGCATCGATATTCCTAAAACCGGCATAATAGTTAACTGCCTCACCATGATCGCCATTTTTACCATCAATCAATATAATCGAGGTTGTGCTTGGCAAACCGGTTTTCTTGTCAATTCCATAGCCTTCTGTAGATGCCATAATGTTATAAGCAATTGCTTGCTTATTGTCTGTTCCATAAGTCGTTCCAGACAACGCAACATTGGCATTTAAATTATAAATAGGAATACCGATTCCCCATGAACCACCATCGCCACCAATTTCCGCCAAAGAGTTATCTGATATAAAACGTGCTTTCGCAGCAATAGACTGAAAATCCATTCCACGTACGGCGATATAAGCAAAATCTTCTCCATTCGTGGTGGTACTGAGTGTCTGTTTAAGTACAATGCTACTACTACCTAAAGTCTTTTGCATATTTTCATTGATTATGAAATCGAGACTTTTTGCAGTAATGGTATTTATATATATATTTCCAAAGTCGATATAAGCATTTTTACCATGTAAGGCACCGGCAGCAGTACGTGTAGTCAATGGTCTGAGCTTGGAAAATTGCACCGCATGGCTTCCCTTACCGGTATGACCAATCTCAAGTGTTGTAGGTGCCATAGTTGCTGGAAGCCCGGTACTATTAGCACCTGTAAAATCTGCAGACAAGCCTAGATTTAACCCACCTTCTCCGACCAGGCCACTGTAACCTGTAGCAGCTTTGTCCTGACGTTCTAGTACACCATTCACCTTGTTACTAACATCAAAAGTACCTATCTGGGTTTGATCGGCACTCATCGATAATCTTGCGTTAGTGACTGCACCCGAAGCCCCTAAACGCATAATATTTTTACGTTCATTATTTGGCGTGTTATAACGCAAGTCAATATTAACCCCTGGATTGGTCGGATTAACCCGGTCAGCCGTGATATCGGTCATATCTTCAGCACGCTTTAAATCCACATAATGATCTTGACTGCCATTTCGTGTGGTCAGTACCACGCCTTCATCCGGGTCAATGTACATATATCCTTGACCCGCGAAGTTAAAGTTAAAGTCATTCAAAATCAGACTATTTTCACCTAATTTATGACTAATCGTGGCATTTTTAAGTTGAAAATCGATACTGGCAATTGAATCTTTATTAAATAGACCTGCACTGGTTTGTAATAGCACACTAAGCGGTGTAGAGGTACTAATCCCTAATGCCCCCAAACTTTGATTAGATTGAGTACCCGCAGTCCGAATACTATTCGCAGATTGACTACATGGATTGGTCGTACAGGCGATCTTTACCAATTTTAAATCTGCAGTGGCTTGAAAGGGTGAAACACTTGCAGCTAGCCGAAGTCCTGCCCCTTGTGAAGTGGCCCCTACATCTATTTCAAGTTGACTAATGATTGGTTTATTATCTTTTCCAATAATCTCAACATTATGTAGACCTAAGCCCATTTTAGTATTGGCAGTTGGATTTGGATCATACCAATTGGCTTGAGCAATACTGGCTTTAGAGATTTCATGAGTAATCACCATACCATCTTGTCCAGTGACTTCACTCAATTCCTGCTCTTCAATAGTTTCAAGTGCATAACCTTGTTGTATAAGACACATGCATACCGTTAGCAATTTCAACTTTATTGTTGTTTTTTTCATTTTTTATATCCTTATGCTGTACTTGACGTTGTTACTAACAACGACTTTGTGCCCCACCTGTACAGTTATAACCAAATATTTTCAAATTGCCTGACGTATGCAGATTTCCATGAACGTTCAACCCCATAAATCCTTTTTCAGCACCTTTATCAAATGAAGGAACATCTTGGGGCGCGGTTGTATAAGTTCCATCGGCATTATAGGTACGCCCTGTATACGTACTATAAACACCTGTATTGGCATAACCTTCCAAGGCGCCAGCACCTGTACCCGTTTCAATGGAAACTGTATTAAAGCCTAAATTACGGATCTTTAAAGGCTGGTGATCATAAAAGGTAATTTGCATCGCCGTTTGTGGTTCATTACGATGATTAATGATGGTTGTCCCATCAATTGAAAACTTATCAATCTGAATCGTGCCTTGAATGCCTTTAAAGACTAACCACTTTTTATTTCCATTGGCATCGACATGGTTATTCGGCGCTATTGCCAGACGGCAAAATTGTTTTGTTGCTCCACAAGCGGTGGGATCTAGAACATAAAATACTTCGAGCGGGTTGCCACTTCCATCAAGCCGAGAAATTTTATCTTTACTTAAATCTGTCGCATAAATATGGTTTAAAGATAAAGTCCAGTTAAGATCTGCTCCGCCTTGCCCCACTGTATTGGTTAATGCTTGCTGATCAAGGGCTTCCAATCCGGCAAAACTGGTCATAGAGGTACATAATAATGCACAGAGTGTTACTAATTTGGACATTCTTATACTTCCTTATAGACCAGTTGTTCTAATTTTCAGATGCTGAATCAGGACCCCATCAATGACAGCAGATCCAAAATTCTTACTTACACCATCAGTATTTTTGAATACGATTCCTGTTGAATTCACCCCATCCTTGGCGCGCAGCATATTTGTCCCTGAGATACGCTCTGTAGTCCCTATTGAGATGCTACTGTGAGTCGCATTACGCCCTTGATAAAGTGCGGTGGTATCTGACACATTATTTTTAATCGGTGTACCACAACTATAGACATTACAGGTCGAACCCTTTAAATCTGTTGTACCCAGTCCGTCCCCATAATTTTGATAAATTTGATTATAAATAGCAGGAATATTGGGAATACGTGTCACTTCTAAAATAATATTATTGCCTTCTGAACCGACAACGAAAGGCTGGTACATATTACCAAGCACCAAGTTAATATTTGGACTATAGAGATATAAGCCCTCAGAATCATGAAATATAGGAGCATCACTTCCATTCAAGGCCGGGGTCGGGACATTACCATCAAGCGCATCTGTTTTTGCTGCGGTACTGAGACGAATACCTTTACTGTTAAGATTACTATCGCTACTGCTTAGAGTTTCTGGTCGATCATTGGTATTCAGACGAACAATACTCGCCATACCCAATGTTTGGCTATAATTCTTATTGTCAGATTCTAAGGTTTGAAATAACCGAACTTGCGAGCCATTAAAACTCAGACCATTGGCAACAAATTGGGTTCTTAATCGGTAATCCGTATCAAGTCCTGATATTGGTCCACCTGTTATAGGATCTACAGCATTCGAGGAATTAAGCTCACGTGCAAAAATATCACTCCAGAAGCCCAGCTTGATATTATTATCACTTTCGACCCCTGCAATTGGACTTAATGGGGCTTCCAAAGCGATATAGCCTACATCTTTAGCAGCGTCCTTAAACTGTTTGACGTTTTCAGTTCCTGCTCGAAATAACCAGGGATTATCTGCTGATCCCCAGCTGAAACCCTGATTACTGTATCGTGTGCTTAAAGAACCATCGCTTTTCGATAATGCCAGACCATAAATAAATACATCGGCTTTAGTTCTTAAAGTGCTCACAGAGCTTTTAGCAGCTTCAGTTTTAGCAGCCTGATCTGCTCTAGCAATGATTTCAGCCATAGCAGCACTATCTGCATCTTTCATCATTCCGGCTAGAGCAGCTTCAAATTTTTTATCATAATCTGCTTTAATTAATGCAAGAATTCTTGCATCTACAATTGCTCCAATAATATTTTCCCTAGTACCAGACGTACTCCATTCAGTTGCAGGAATTGCTTTCGTCGCATCCTTACCATAAAGAAGGTCAATCATTTCCACTGTATTTGTTTTTGCCTTATCATTTAAACCAATTAGATTCCCCGGTGAGTGATCAAACATTGTTGTGCCATCATCGACTAGACTATATTGAATTAAAGCGGGTTTACCGGCTCCATTATAATAATCATCACGACGTTGGTCATAATAGGCTTTCATAAAGTCAGTGTTATAATAATAATCAACTAATTCTTGCTTAAATGCGTCCCGGTTTGTTTGTGTATCATGAGTATTCTTAATCGTATTATAATTCGTATTATAAAAATTAGTTTTTAACGTATCATAGGCTTGCTGATACTCAGTTGCATAATTCTGCGTTCTTTCAACATGAAAAGCATTATCATATGTAGATTTATAAACTTTGTCGTATACACGCTGCCCAAGTTGGTTGTAATTTTCACCAGTCGGAATAATACGAATAAATCCTGTATCTGCTTTTCCGGGATCAGGAATCTTCCGCTCATAACTCGAGCCAGCCGAGATATCGTTAGGGCCTTGAAACACCATTTTAAAATCATCAAGGACGAGCGCCACACCCTCACCTGTGGTGTCAGAAAGAGAAGAATCTGATAATTCCTGCATCGCATGTGCAGAAGGCAACAGGCTGAAACCGATTGTCATCGCCAAATAACTTTTGCGAAATTTAAATATATCTTTTATCTGAGTCATCTCACTCTTTCCTTTTTATTCGATGCTCCGCACCTTATGCTTCAGCTTCCCAGCCGCCAATCTTTGATTTTTTATAATGCATTGCATCTTTTTTATGGTTATGCGGAATCCATTATGCTGATTTTTGATACAGATGCCAAAGCCAATTAGGCGAAAAATAGCAGTTTCCGATGAATGAAAATCTCAAAAAAATAAACGGGACATAAAGTCCCGTCATTCAATATTTTAAAACAATTAGGTCTTCGGCAAAGTAACGCCTGTCTGACCTTGATATTTACCACCACGATCTTTATATGAGGTTTCACAGACTTCATCAGATTCAAAAAACAGCATCTGCGCTACACCTTCACCTGCATAAATACGCGCAGGAAGATTGGTAGTATTTGAAAACTCTAAAGTGACGTGTCCTTCCCACTCTGGCTCAAGCGGAGTCACGTTAACAATGATGCCACAACGCGCATAAGTAGACTTGCCCAAGCACACGGTCAAGACATTACGTGGAATGCGGAAATATTCGATGGTACGCGCCAAAGCAAACGAGTTAGGCGGAATGATACAGACATCCGACTCGATATCAATAAAGCTGCGTTCATCAAAGTTCTTCGGATCGACAATTGCAGAATGCACATTGGTGAATACTTTAAATTCACGTGCACAACGCACGTCATAACCATAGCTGGATACGCCATACGAAATCAGCTTTTGACCATTTTCATCCAAACGTACCTGGTTTTCTGCATACGGTTCAATCATGCCGTGTTTTTCGCTCATTTCGCGAATCCAACGATCAGACTTAATTGCCATTGATATAATCCAAAAATCTTAAGAACAAGTTATTGCGACGTACTTTAACTGAAATTGACACTAATGAAAATAAGTGAAAGGCTTAGAGCTAAAGTTGCCAAAAAATTGCTGATTGAGATCAGCTTATAAACTTAAAAGTGCAGAATAGCTTAAAGGAATGGAAAAGCTCATTAATACCAGCGAAGCCGTTTTCTGCAGGTTTTTCTGATTGAGCCAGCGACTGTTTTTTCTGGCCAGGATTGAACCCAGAAAAGTCCAGAAGAATGCAATCGGGATCAACAGAAGCAAGAAAACCAGCATATGAGTCACATAATGTTGGCCGCTTTTCCAGACAATGACAGGAAAGATCGCTGAGGCAAATAAAAGTGCTTTAGGATTAAGCAAGGTTGCCAAAAATAATTCTCGTGCGCGAATCGAGACATTTTCAAGATTTTCGCTTATTTCTGCAGTCCGCCATAATTTCACAGCGAGAAATAGAATATAGCCAGCACTAAAAAGTTTGAGAATGGTCGGTAAAAGCGGAAGATGAACGGAAATTTTTCCGATCAGAATGCCCCATAAGCTAATGGCAATCAGATAACCAAAGGCTTCCGCAGGAATTAAACGAAATGTTTTTTTAAATCCGACCTGAATGCCTGAAGATGCCAATAAGGTATTGGTTGGGCCTGGTGTTAAAAGAATGGTTGCCACTAAACCAATAAAAAACCATGAAATCATAGTTTGACCTCGCTCTAATCCGAGTAGCATAGAAGAATTCGGTCAGTGCTGCAAAAAAATAATTGTAAGAGAACATATAACCTAAAATTTAAATTTATTTATTTTAATTAATTCAAATGTTTATATAAGCTTTCAGGATAAACACCCGATAGTCATTTCAGTCAATTTCGATCATTTAAATCGAGCTAATTTTAAAAATAAGAAATAAGAAGCCCTAGCTTTTAGCTAAGGCTTAAATATCTGAATTGTCTATAGAATTAAAAAATTCGACTATGGTCTTTCTCTGCTTTAGGTAACTGCGCTGCAATTTTCTCTGCAATCAGCATATAGCTTTCTGCAGCAGCATCTCCCGCGATCACTGACGGCGTTCCAGCATCGGCATTTTCACGAATTTTAGCATCCAAAGGTAAACGACCCAATAATGGGACTTGATATTGCTCAGACAGTTTATCGCCACCGCCTGTACCAAAAATCTGTTCCTCAAAACCACAATTTGAGCAGATATGGGTAGACATGTTTTCAATCACACCCATGATCGGAATCTGCACCCGGTTAAACAATTCAATGCCTTTAGTCGCATCCAGCAAGGCCACGTTTTGTGGCGTCGTCACAATCACTGCACCCGTCACCGGAATACGCTGTGCGAGAGTTAACTGGATATCGCCTGTGCCAGGTGGCATATCAATCATCAGCACATCAAGGTCTGGCCATAGGGTCTGATTGAATAACTGCATTAATGCACCCGTGGCTTTTGGACCACGCCAGGCAACTGGAGTATTGTGATCACCGGTTAGATGGCCAATCGAGAGTACAGCCAGACCGTAAGCATCCAAGGGAACAAAATGCTCAGCTTCGATCATTGGGGTTTTACCGGCATTGCCGAGCATGGTCGGAATACTTGGACCGTAAATATCGGCATCGAGTACGCCTACGCGCAGGCCTAATTTTTGTAAAGCCAGGGCCAGATTGACAGTCGTGGTCGATTTACCTACACCACCTTTGCCGGATGACACCAGAATCACATTCTGAATACGAGGATGTTTCGGGACATCACGCTGTTGCGGCGCAGCTTTTTGAATCGGTGGATTATTCGGGTCAACATCTTCTGTTTTTGCAGGCTGAGCTGACGCATCAACCACAGGCGGAAGATTGGGTTTTGCTTCCGCTTTAGGCTCGCTTGAACAGTTTTCACCTTCAGCATGGTTATGCCCGCAACCCCCTTCTTTCTTATGTCCAGTTTTCTGCTGAATCACATGCATATTCAGTTCTTGAATACCACATTTTTGCAAAGCTTCCGCCAGTTCATCATGAATCTGTTGCAGCTGCGCTTTTTCTTCTGGATAGGTATTCAAAGTGATTTGCAGAATCTCACCCTGTACATTGACCTGCGTAATACGATCTTTCAAGGCATTGCTGGAATTTGGCAAGATATAGTTTTGCAGTACGTTTTGCACAGCTTCTTCGTTCACCTCCTTGGAAGGCGAAAAAACCGATTTAAGCGAAGAAAGCCAAGACATAGGTTACTCCAAAAATGTAGATCGACATCTGAATCGCTTAGTTTAACGGGGTTTTAGGCGAAGGTTAAGCACTGTATTGGAGAAGATGAAACAGATATCTTCAATTTCCAACCATTTTACTCGGTTTTGTGAAATATTTTATGGAATCTTGGTGAATAGAAATAATGAAAGAAAAGAGAGATGGACTATTTTGATGTAATAAATTTTTTTTATTTATCTCGAGCGTGTTAAGCCACTTTAACCTTCTATGATTAAAGTGGCTTAACGATCACAGACTATTTATGATTTTTATTGTTTTCAGATTTGTCCTGTTGATCCTTGGTATTTTTATCCTGATCTTGTTTCGATTCATCCTTTTTAGACTGAGAGTTGCTTTCTGAATCTGTATCTTTGGCATCTTGCTGCTGATCAGAATCACCTTCCTTCGATTGATTATCTTTCATTTTATTCATCGTATCAGTTGCCATCTGTTTCAGCTCAGCGAACTTAACCGAGGCTTCGCTGAATAAGTCTGTGATTTTCTGTCTGGTATCTTCAAACTTATGCATGGCTTCATCTTTTAAATTTGCCATACCTGCCTGCTGATCGGTCTGACCATCTTTAGCATTTTGTTTATCTGACTTGTTAGATGACTTATCTTGAGAGGTATGATCCGCTTTGGCTTTTTTCGCATCATCCGAACCTTGCTCAGCATTTTGCTGGTTGTCAGATTTGCCATGTTTCAGCTCATTCAGAAGCTTTTCACCTTTTTGCAATAGCTCTTCACCAATCGCTATCGCTTTGGCTTTTAAGTCATCCATCTTAAAGCTTTCAGTTTTTTTATCAGACTGATTCTCTTGAGAACTGTCTTTTTGCGCTGATTGCTCAGCATTTTCCTCTTTACCGTTATGCTGGGTATCAGACTTCTGATCAGCATGGGTCTGGGCACTTTGCCCGTTCTTATGTTCCTGATTATGCTGTTTATCCAGCTCGTTTTGCTTTTGCTCTTTTGCAAGCTGATCATTCAATTCGCGTGCATGTTGTTCTTTATCTTGATTTTGCTTCGACGTATTGTTTTGGTTCTGCTGAGTCATGAGGTACCCTCCTTAGGCATATCATATAAACAATCAGCCATTTTTTTAGCACAAAGCATTACGCGAATCGGGCGAAGTAAGCAAACTGCAACAAAGCCTGTACAAGTTGTTGCTATTGTTTGCAGGATGTAGCATGAGCTGAGTCAAATCTGTATTGAAAAGCTATATGCTAAAGATGATGCAGGCTTTTGTATTCGGGCTGTCCAAGTCCATCTATTCGCAGGGTTTCAGCAAAGCATTTCTTTGTAATCCCCTCGGCATCATGTAAAATTATGGCCCATTGCATAATGAATACGAATGAGAGAGTGAATCCGTGCGTAAAATTTTAGTCACCAATGCCCTTCCTTACGCCAATGGCCCGATTCATATGGGTCACTTACTTGGCTATATCCAAGCAGATATTTGGGTACGTGCCATGCGTGCGATGGGTCATGATGTGACTTATGTCTGTGCGGATGATGCTCACGGAACCGCGATCATGCTACGTGCCGAAGCGAATGGCATTTCACCTGAAGCGCAAATTGCCAATGTGCAAAAAGAACACATTCGTGACTTTGACGGTTTCGGTGTGCATTTCGATCATTATGATTCTACACATAGCGATACCAACCGTGCCCGTGCGTCAGAAATCTATGTGAAAAACCGTGATGCGGGCAATATTGCAGTTCGTCCGGTGACCCAGCTTTTTGATCCTGAAAAAGGCATGTTCCTGTCAGACCGTTTCATTAAAGGCACCTGTCCTAAATGTAAGGCGGAAGATCAGTACGGCGACTCATGTGAAGTCTGCGGTGCAACTTATAATGCGACAGAGTTGTTGAATCCGCATTCCACTTTAAGTGGCGCAACTCCAGTCGAAAAATCATCTGATCATTACTTCTTTAAATTGCCAAATTTTGGTGAATACCTGCAAAAATGGACTCGTGATGAAGGTCGCTTGCCGGTATCGATTGCCAACAAGCTGGACGAATGGTTTGAAAATGGCTTGAATGACTGGGACATCTCACGTGATGCGCCATACTTCGGTTTTGAAATTCCAGATGCGCCAAACAAATATTTCTATGTTTGGGTGGATGCGCCGATTGGTTATATGTCGAGCTTTGAAAACTACATCAAAACCAAACGTCCTGAATTGAATTTTGATGACTACTGGAAAAAAGATTCTGAAAATGAGGTCTATCACTTCATTGGTAAAGACATCGTTTATTTCCACGCCCTGTTCTGGCCGGCAATGCTGGAAGGTGCAAATTACCGTACGCCATCAGGCTTATTCGTAAATGGCTTCCTGACTGTCAACGGTCAGAAGATGTCTAAATCTCGCGGCACCTTTATTAAAGCAGAAACCTACTTAGAGCATTTAAACCCTGAATATTTACGCTACTACTTCGCGTCGAAACTTTCTGACAAAGTTGAAGATTCAGACTTAAATCTGGATGACTTCGTACAAAAAGTAAATTCAGATCTAGTCGGTAAAGTGGTGAATATTGCCAGCCGTTGTGCGAAATTTATTAACACCAAATTTGATAACAAGTTAAGTGCGACATGTGCTGAACCTGAATTAGTACAAAGCTTTATTGATGCCGGTAGCTCAATTGCTCAGGCTTATGAAGCACGTGAATTCTCGGCGGCAATTCGTGAAATCATGGCGCTGGCAGATAAAGCCAACCAGTATATTGATGAGAAAAAGCCTTGGGCACTTGCGAAACAGGAAGGTCAGGAACAACAAGTGCATGATGTATGCTCTGTGGGGATCAACCTGTTCCGTCAATTGGCAGTGTATTTAGCGCCTGTATTGCCAACTTTGGCTCAACAGGTTCAAGATTTCTTACAACTTGAAAGCTTCGATTTTGCTTCTCGCGAAACAATTCTAGTGGGTCATGAAATTGCATTCTTCCAACCGTTGATGCAACGTGTAGATCCAAAAGCTGTTGCTGCCATGGTGGATGCATCTAAAGATTCTTTAGCTGCTCCTGCTGCTGAACCAGCTAAAGCTGAAAAGAAAAAAGAGAAGAAGGTAGAAAAGAAAGCTGAACCTAAAGTCGGTGAAGCTGAAATCATTAATATTGATGATTTTATGAAAGTTGACCTGCGTGTTGCTGAAGTTTTAGAAGCGGCTACGGTTGAAGGTTCTGACAAATTGCTTCAACTCACTTTAAACGTTGGTGAAGCTGAGCCACGTAATGTGTTCAGTGGTATTCGTGAGTTCTACCAACCTGAAGACTTAAAAGGCAAACTGGTGGTGATGGTGGCGAACCTTGCGCCACGTAAGATGCGTTTTGGTATTTCGAACGGTATGGTACTTGCAGCGGGTAATGGCGAAGGTGTTTGGGTGATTTCACCTGAATCTGGTGCTAAACCGGGTGATAAAGTGTCTTAAGATTTCCATTTTAAGCAAAGAAAGCCTCTATTGATGTAGGGGCTTTTTTATTGGACTATATTTCCCTCATCCTTGCCTTCTCCCAGAGGGAGAAGGAGTTTTTATTACTAAATAAATTTCAGGATGTTCCCTCTCCTTTTAGGAGAGGGTCAGGGAGAGGTAAATTTAGACACTATTATCAAGTACTGATATATTGCGTTAAATTTAATTACTTTAAAAAAAATATGAATAACTTTATTAAATACTTATGCCTATACATTCCTTTAATTCTTATAGGAATTAGTATTTTAGGATCAATTTTTATTTTTTCCAACCAAACATTCAATTTTGGAAGCTCTAAGATAATTGATGCTAATTTATCTGCTCAATTCGGTAATTTATATGGTGGACTAATTGGAACTATACTTAGTGCGTCTAGTGTATTTCTTTTAATTTACACAATATTCCACCAAAAAATTGAAACGCAAAAAAATAATTTAGAGAATAATTTTTTTAAAATGCTTGATTATCACAATCAACATTTGAATTACATATGCATTCCTCATCTAAATGCTGAAAAAGGAATGGTTGAGGGGAAAAAGGGCTTTTATACAATTTAAAATTCAGTTTAAAAATATATTGGAAATTACCCAGGCTACATTAGATCATAGAAATATTAACTATACACAAGATGACTTAGTTGACATCAGTTATATTATTTTTTATTACGGCTTAGAGGGCTCGTGGACTACATTCATTCTTAATAAATGCAAAAAGTATCATTTTATTAATTCAGTTACACTTAAGGAAATCCAACAAAAACTTAATCAGAAAATTGATAAAAAACTAGTGAGAGCAAATCAAACATACCTAAGCTCTTATTTTAAAAATATGTATAATGCAATAAAAATGATCGATGAAAGCGATATTTTAACTCTAGAAGAAAAGAAAAATTTAATAAAAATACTACGCGCTCAGCTTTCTAACCCTGAATTATATATTCTCTTTTTTAATATTATCTTAAGATTTGGTAAAAAATGGATTGAGAACAACTTCATTGAAAAATATGAACTAATTAAAAATATTCCATATGATTACTGTGAAGGATACGACCCTAAAATATATTTTTCATCGATCGAGTTTGAAGAAGATGAATATTGATTCAATTGCTCTGCGACATGAATGTCGCCCGTTTGTTAGGGGTAAATGGGCGTGGCCTCTAACGAAAAGAAGGATTTTGTTACTTTTGCCCTGACAAAAGTAAATAGGAAATATACTTTGATGGTTATTAGGGTGTGTTGACACTTTTAGTTTAAAAAAATAGCGAAGTAGTAAAATCAAATCGCCAAACCCAATTTTACTATTCGCTATGCCTCGTACCATGCTGACAGATCAACACTGGC
>NZ_JAMXXO010000013.1:0-83109 GCF_024129115.1 Acinetobacter lwoffii | reverse complement strand
GCGTGGAAATGGTTATGCCTGGTGACAACGTTGAGATGTCAGTAGAGCTAATCCACCCGATCGCAATGGACCCAGGTCTACGTTTTGCGATTCGTGAAGGCGGTCGTACAGTTGGTGCTGGTGTAGTTGCTAAAGTAACTGCATAATCGCTGATTGTGTAAGAAAAGCGCCTCTTTGAGGCGCTTTTTTTTGATTCAAACTTTTTATAAAACTAAAAATAGATTGTCGGACAATGATTTTAAAAGCTGTCCTTATCTGATATTGGCTTGACCTAAACTGCACTTATGTAAAAAAAATTACCACGTAATATACAGATAAGAATATGAATATTACATTTTCGGGTCTGGATTGGCCTGATGGGAGTGGTCACATGAATGCGAAAGTAAATATTACAAATCGTGCGGGTGCAAGTTTTCCAGTTCGTCGCATGAACTTTGATTTTGATGCTGTACCGGAATATTGGATGAATGGTTCAGCAGGTCTCACTCATTTTATGACCGCATTATCTGCGCTATTTCCAGCAGGTGAAAAGTTTTTTATAGATTCAGTCCGCGCGGTACGTAACCATCCTGCAATTGCCAATAATGAAGCATTACAAAAAGAAATTTCTGCTTTTATTGGTCAGGAAGCCATGCATACTCACGAGCATATCGGCTTTAATGCTTCTGCGCAAAAACATGGGCATGATGTCGAGACGCTTGATCGTTATACCGATAAAGTCATTCAAACGACACGTAAAGTCATGGCTAAACTGGGTAAGCCTGTGGGAATTACCCAAGAAATGGTAGATTTGACTGCAACTACGGCACTTGAGCATTTCACTGCAACCATTGCCTCACAGCTTTTGACCAATAGCCACATTCAGGAATTGATGACAGATGAAACCATGAAAACCATGTGGTTATGGCATGCTATCGAGGAAAATGAACATAAGGCAGTTGCACATGATGTCTTTGAAGGAGTTTTTGGCAAAGGCCTAAAAGCCTATGCACTGCGTACTTCATCCTTGGTCATCGCAATGGCAACCTTATTTGTGGTGCAAAGCTATTTCCTCGCCCGTTTGCTTAAACAGGATCAGCAGTTTAATCTTGAGTCCTTAAAAGCCATTTATACCTATGCCTATAGTCCTTCTAAAGGTGTCATTACGGGTATGGCGAAAGAAATGCTGATGTATTTTAAACCGGGATTCCATCCGAATGATCATTATACAGATCAACTGTTGGCGACTTGGAAAGCTAAATTGGGTTTGTGACAGAACTGAAGATTGGAGAGCGACTAAAATCGCTCTTTTTTTTGCTCGATTTTTTGCATGAACTTTCTATAATGCGGAGGTTGATTCTATATAAGATGAACGAAGATGATTCGTTTAATGCAAGCAGCGGATGTAGAAGCCGTTGCAAAGATTGAGAGATCGGTTCAATCCCATCCCTGGACTTTAAAACAGTTCAAAGATGCTGTAACGGCTTATCAAAGTACCGTGATTGAAGTGCAAGGGCAGGTGGCCGGATTTTGTATTTTACAACCGGTGCTGGATGAAGCCAATTTATTGCTCATGGCAATTGATCCGGCACAGCAAGGTCAGGGTTTGGGCTATCAGTTGCTGGAGGCTTCAGTGACGATGCTAAAAAATAATCCGGTGCAGATTTTCCTGGAAGTGCGCGAGAGTAATCAGGCTGCGATCAAGCTTTATGAAAAATCAGGCTTTCATCAGATTGATCTGCGCAAGAATTATTATCCTAACAGTAACGGAAGCCGTGAACATGCCATCATTATGGTGAAAGCATGTACAGATGATTTTGCTAGTCTATTTAAATAATACAAACTGACGACTTTATTTAATAATCTGGTGATTCCATCCGCTGGGTAAGGTCGTCATTAATGAGTTTCCCAAGTGCTGAATCTCCGCCTCAGTGAGTGCATGGTTCAGGCGTCGCCATTGTCCATCGATCAAGAGTTCCAGTGGTAGATACTGAGATTTGTAATTCATTTTGCTAGAGTGCGGCACCCAATATCCCAGATAGATAAACTGCAAGCCCAACTTTTGTGCATGTTCAATCTGTTTCAAGATTGCAAAAGCACCGAGTGAACGACGATTTTCATCCGGATCAAAGAAGGTATAAACGGCAGAGATGCCATCATCCAGCAGGTCACAGTTGGAAACGCTGATTAGACGCTCACCTTGCCATAATTCTAGAAAGAAGCTGTCGGTACAGCTTTGTAATAAAAATTTTTCGAACTGATCCCGAGTCGGTGGGAACATGTCGCCATCTGCGTGGCGTTCATTGATATAGCGTTCATACAGCGCATAATGTAGATCACCGGCGTGCTCTGGACTGGTAATTTTCATCACCAGATCCTGATTACGTTTCCAGGCTTTTTTTTGTGAGCTGTTCATGCGGAATTCAGCGACAGGCACACGCGAAGATAGGCATTGACGGCACAGATGACATTCGGGGCGATACACGAAATCACCACTGCGGCGGAAACCGGTACGTGACAGTTCCGATAAAGTTACGACATCAATACGATGTGCAGGATCCAGAAAAACCATGCGCGCCGACTTGTTGGGCAAATAGCTACAATCATGCGGCGGCGTAATATAATACTGTAAATCGTTCAGTAGGGCCTTTGGCTGATAAGAGTTCATAACAACTACCCTCTGTTATTTTCATTCACTTAAGCGCGCGTTTTGCGCTATTGTTTTACTTGAAAATACACCTTCCTGATACTTTTTCCAATCGATAGCAGGCTTTTTTACAATATCTTGTAAAGAATTAAGATAAGCTTGGCGAGAAAGTGTACAGGCACCCAGACTTAACAGGTGATCATTCACCAGTTGGCAGTCGATCCAGGGTAGTTTATTTTCCTGTCCAATCAGCATTAAAGTATAGAAAGCCATTTTAGAAACATCGGTTTGCGTACTAAACATGGATTCACCAAAACAGCCTTGACCGATGGTCACACCATAAAGTCCACCCACGACGCGATCTTCATCCCAGACCTCAATGCTATAGCTATATCCTGCGTCAAACATGTCGCAATAGCCTGCGATAATATCTTCACTGATCCAGGTGTCGTCTGCATAAGCACGAGGTAGGGAGCAGGAACGAATCACTCTTTCAAAAGCATGATTGACCGTAATTTTATAGTCCTGCTTTTTCATATTACGTAGCAGGGATTTGCTCGGATGATAATCTTCGGGGCGAATAATGCAGCGTGGTTCCGGACTCCACCAGCAAATCGGATCACTTTCTGAAAACCAGGGAAATAATCCATGCGTATAGGCTTCATAAAGTGTGGAAGGGGAGAGGTCTGCACCAATACAAATCAGGCCTTCACCTTCAGGATCAACCTCGATCGGATTGGGAAAAATGAATTCTGAGGGAGGAAGTAAAGACATGGCAGACCCGATATAAATCTATAGATAAATCATCATCTCATTCTAGCAATAAAAAAGCCGCCCATAATGGACGGCGTTTTTATTCTTGCTGCTTAGTCTAGTTTACCCATCGCATCAAGATATTTTTCCGCATCCAGTGCAGCCATACAGCCTGAACCCGCAGAAGTAATCGCCTGACGATAAATGCTGTCTGCAATATCACCGGCTGCGAATACACCCGGTACCGACGTTTGTGTTGCATTACCTGCAGTACCGCTTTGCACCTGGATATAGCCGTCACGAAGTTCTAACTGGCCTTCGAACATGGTGCTATTTGGCTTGTGACCAATCGCCACAAACATACCCGTCACATCAATGTTTTGAGTAGAGTCATCTTGCGTTGATTTAATACGAACTGAGGTCACACCAGATTGTGCATCACCGAGTACTTCATCGACCTGATGGTTCCAGATAATGCTGATCTTGCCTTCTTTTTCTTTGGCAAATAAATGATCTTGCAAGATTTTTTCGGAACGTAAGGAATCACGACGGTGAACCAGAGTCACGTGAGAAGCAATGTTAGATAAATACAACGCTTCTTCAACAGCAGTATTACCACCACCTACGACCATTACTTTCTGGTTTTTATAGAAGAAACCATCACAGGTTGCGCAAGCACTGACACCTTGACCCATATAGGCTGCTTCAGATTCCAGACCGAGGTATTGGGCAGTTGCACCGGTACAGATGATCAGAGCATCACAGGTGAATTCTTCCATATCGCCTTTTAACACGAAGGGGCGCTGGCTAAGATCCACTTCATTGATATGGTCATACACGATTTCAGTGCCAAAACGCTCTGCATGTGCCTGCATACGTTCCATCAATGCTGGACCAGTCAAACCTTCGGGATCACCCGGCCAGTTATCGACGTCAGTCGTCGTGGTCAGCTGACCGCCCAGTTGCAAGCCTGCAATCAGGGTAGGTTTCAAGTTTGCACGCGCTGCATACACTGCTGCGCTATAGCCTGCAGGGCCAGAACCTAAAATAATCAGTCGTGAGTGACGTGCGCTCATCAGCTGTATCCTTTTTTATTTAGAAATTTATTGAATTATACGTGAAACTGTATAACAGTGGTGTGAGATTAAAGTCGATATTATTGATCATTGAAATCGATTTGGGCTATATAGCATAAGTAACATTGTGCTTGCACAATAGTGCATCTTTTTTCACAGAACAGGTGCATAATATGCATTTTATTGCGTCGCTTTTTTCAAGCATTGAAGCAAAAGAATATTCATGAAGAATTGGTTACAGGACAGTATATGACAGCGGTGTCGAGTGCCTATGCACAGCGCTTAGTAATGACATTATTTTTAGTCTCATTTGGGATTTATCTGTTTCTTGCAACAGTGACCTATACGCCATTTGATCCGGGGTGGATGCATATCTCTAGTGATACGCAGACCGTTTCGAATGCTAGTGGGGTAGCGGGTGCCTGGATTGCAGACCTTTTGTTTGGCTTTCTCGGTTGGGCAAGTCTGCTGATCCCTGTCTATCTGTTTATGGAGGCGATTCAGGTCTGGTGGCCGCGTAGCTTCCTGAACCGGCCATTTCGCTATGCTGCGCAATTCTTCCTGTTGCTGAGCACCTCAGCGCTTTTGTTTTTATTCTGGCAAGTTCCTGCTGATACGCTGGATAATTCTTCCGGCGGTATTATTGGCTATGAATTAGGCCAGAGTCTGGAACAATTGCTGACAGTCTATGGTGCAGCATTCTTCCTGCTGGTGCTTTGGGTGGTGTTATTTACCTTGGCTTTTGGGGTGAAGTGGAACAAGACCTGGAGCAGCCTCAAAGCAACGCCTGCTTATCTACAAGACCTGTTCTACCGTAATGTGCCTGAAGGCATGTCTGATTTTGATCGGACTGCACCTGTCGCCAAAAAAGAGCCAGTCATTAGTGCAAAAAAAGTAGCGGTTGCAGTAACACCTGCGCCTGAGCATCAACTGGTAGAAATAGATCCGGTGGTACGTGATCAGGTGGCTGAACGCTTATTTGATGATTTTGCCGATAAAGAATCACAACAACCGCAGTTTTATGATGATCTTCCCGAAGCTGAGCAGCAGGCTCCTGAGCCAGTCGAGACATTTAAGCAAGTACAGCAAGTGCCTCAACAGCCGGATCGTGTGGTAGCCACAGGCGAGGTGTGGCGTGCCTTACATTCAAATGAAGATCAGCGCCATAAACAGGATATTGATGCCTTACTCAAAGCAGCCGAAGAAGAACAGCTTAATTCTCCAGTCTCACATATAGCCGCTCCTCAACCTGTTTCAGCACAGACTCATGCTCACACCAGAACCGCATCGGCTTCACATACAGGCCTGGATTGGGATGATGATGAAATCTTTGATGAACTTCTGGCTGCAGTTCCGCAAGGCAAAACTGCGACAGATGTGCATAGCCCATTCAATACCGCGCCGCCTGAAAAAACGTCAAGAATTGTAGAAGAGGTAGTAAATGCTGCGCCGGTGATGGCATCGGCAGCAACCGTACATGCAGTAAAAAATAGCGCACTGCAAACCGATCTGGATGATCTGGGTGATTTGTTAGTTGAAGAGGACGAGCCACAACAACCTGTACGTGCTTCGAGCTATGCGCAATCTTCTGCTTTTGTACAGGCACCGATTCAGCATCAGGTTGTAGAGCCGATATCCAATTCTTCCGCCGCCAATGCAGCAGTACGCGAGGCTTTATCGAAAGAAGAATTTGTGGAAGCCTGGCAAGAGACTGCTGGCAAACCACAAGATGAAGACGAGTTTGATTTTGATGCTCCTTTGACCGATGCTTCAGGCCGTCCGATGTCACGTGCCATGCAGGTGGCAGAGCGCCGTAAAGATTTATCGCCGCTTCCAGGCCTGGATTTACTGGATGAAGTTGATCCGAATAAAAAAGTGAATTTTACCGAAGAGCAGCTGGCACGTTTATCTGAGCTGCTTGAAATCAAGTTGCAGGAATTCAACGTCAAAGCCAAGGTGGTAGAAGCACAGCCAGGCCCAGTCGTGACACGTTTTGAACTGGATCTGGCGCCAGGGGTAAAAGCCTCTAAAGTGACGAATATTTCGCGTGATCTGGCACGTTCGATGTCGATGGCATCGGTTCGTGTGGTTGAAGTCATTCCAGGCAAGCCGTATATCGGAATTGAAGTACCAAACAGTACCCGTGAAATGGTCCGTTTAATCGAACTTTTGACCATTCCCGCCTTTACTGATCCGAATAGTATTCTCTCTATGGCAATGGGTAAGGATATTTCCGGTAATCCGGTAATTGCTGATCTGGGTAAAGCGCCGCATATGCTGGTGGCAGGGACCACGGGTTCCGGTAAATCGGTGGCGGTCAACTCGATGATTCTATCGATGTTGCTGAAATATACCCCAGATGAATTGCGTCTTATTCTGATCGATCCAAAGCAGCTGGAACTGGCGAACTATAATGATATTCCGCATTTGTTGACGCCTGTAGTCACCGATATGAAAGATGCGGTCAGCGCATTGAACTGGTGTGTCAATGAGATGGAACGTCGTTATAAGCTGATGTCTTTCTTGAAAATCCGTAAACTAAGCGACTATAACCGCAAGGTGGAAGAGGCGATTGCCAATGGTGAAGACCTGATCGATCCAACCTGGAAAGCCAGCGATTCTGTTGTGGGTGAACGTGCGCCGCGTTTGACGCCATTGCCTTCCATTGTGATTGTCGCGGATGAGTTCGCGGATATGATCATGCAGGTGGGTAAAAAAGCCGAAGAAATGATTACCCGTCTGGCACAAAAATCACGTGCTGCCGGTATTCACCTGTTGCTTGCGACCCAACGTCCATCGGTGGACGTGATCACCGGTTTGATCAAAGCCAATATTCCAACACGTGTCGCGCTACGGGTTAACTCCAAGATCGACTCGCGTACTATTCTGGATGCGGGTGGTGCAGAGGACTTGCTCGGTCACGGTGACATGCTATTCCTCGGCCCGGGTAAAATCGAACCTGAGCGTGTACATGGTGCCTTTATTGCCGATGACGAAGTCAACCGGATCTGCGATGCATGGCGTGAACGTGGTTCACCAAATTATGTCGACGAGATCCTGACACCATTTGATGAAGAACCATCCAGCCGTGGTTTTGAAGATGGTGGTGAGGGCAGTTCAGACCGTGATGCACTGTATGACCAGTGTGTAGCTTTTGTTTTGGAAACCCGTAAGGCTTCTACTTCATCCTTGCAACGTAAATTCAGTCTGGGCTATAACCGTGCTGCACGGATCATTGACCAGATGGAAGAAAACGGCATTGTTAGCGGTATGGGTGCCAATGGTAAACGCGAGATTCTGGTTTAGTTTCACAATCTTTGCAATAAAAAGGCCTGCATGATGCAGGCCTTTTTTGTAAAGGAGTTATTCAATTTTAGACCACTGTAAATAAACATCTTTCTTAAAATTAATTAAGGTCTTTTCTTCAAGCGGTTTATTTATATTTCGGCGAACTTGCTCAATTGCATCATTTAATTTTTCTTGATGAGCATAAACAGCAATGAATTGATTATAGTCTTGGATATATTCCTTGAACTTTTCAGATAAAAGACGATTAAAAATCTGCTTAAATTCTCGACTTGTAGTACCTTGTGATTCATGACCAGTAAAGGGATCTAAGTATTTTGGTATATAGGCAATATTCCATGGTGCAGTAAATAAAAGCGGGTTTTTAGTACGGCCAAACAAATGTGAGATTTGATAATTCATAATTCTTATTTTTGGACCATCTACGCGCTTAGTTTTTTTACAATATGGTGTTAAATCTTTCAGAATTTTAGCGGGAATATCATTGTTAGTACGGTCAATATGAATATTCTGATGATTAAAAAGAATTTTATAAAGTTCTTGAAATAGATTTGAATTTATACCGTTACGTCCATAACTTCGTATAGTCATAGGTGTATTATTTAAAAGATCCTGTTTTAAATTATTCCATCTTCGATCAATTTCTGTATCTTGGATATAAATAATATTATTTATACTTGATTTAAAAAATATTTCTTTATCAATAAGTTCAAATAGTTTTTCATAAGCATCTAACATATATAATCTCTGAAATAAGTTTTGATATTAAAAAAGCCTGCTTTCAAAGCAGGCTTTTTTATGTATTTTTGACTCAGGCAAATTTTGCCAATACATCCAGGAACTCGGCACTTTGACGCGGGAAAGTGGCAATCACGTCATGAATGCGTTGTCCTTCCGGATTGGTTGCATTGACATCACGACCATCAGCGACAAATTTCGTCAACAGGCGTTCATAATCGAATGGACGCATATGCTTGAAAGCATGATACAGCACGTGAAAATCAGCATTAACACCTGCAGGAGGAAGCTGATTCAAGTAGGCAAATACACGCTCATCTGACCATTCTTCGTTAAAGGTCGCTGGTTGAGATAATGCCATCGCAATTTCCTTGATCTAATGTAGTTTTTTCGGCATGAAAAAAGGCAAAATATGAGACTAGATTAGCAAAGCACTGCTTTGCCTAGTCGCAAGACTTGAAGCTATGCTTCAAGTGGGCGGAATATAGCTAAACTACTATTTCTACCACTCTCATATTTTGCCTTGAATCAATTTACTTGACCAATCAAAAATCAGATTATCGTTCTTCAGGTAAATTGATATTCATTTCAAGCATTTCAATATTGGCTTCAGAACGGACCTGCATTTGAATATGCTGTTCATCGACACCGCGAACATAACGATTGACCACTTGCATGATTTCAGTCTTCATCTGGTCAATTTTGTCCTGGCTCAAGCGACGACCCAAGCCTTGTTCGGATGCAACGATCACCTTCAAACGGTCTTTAGCAGTCCGTGCGCTTGATGGTTTATCCTCGCCACTAAAAAGTTTACTCCAGAATCCTGCCATGTCTACGCTCCAAATAGTCGTGCTAACCAGCCCTTAGGTTTTACCTCGATATGACGGTAAGGACGCTCTTCGCCAAGGAAACGCGCAACCAGGTCATCATAGGCCTGACCTGCAGAAGCTTCAGTGAAAAGAATCACCGGCTTACCTTCATTCGATGCCTGTAAAACGCTTGGACACTCAGGAATAACGCCCAAGGTCGGTACACGTAAAATATCCTTAGAAATATCATCAATCGTTAGCATTTCCTGTTTATCGGCACGTTCCGGATTGAAACGGGTAATACACAGATGCTTACGAATGCGACCTTCGTTTTGTTCTACTTTTTTAGTTTTACTGTCGAGCATGCCAATGATACGGTCAGAGTCACGTACTGAAGAAATCTCAGGGTTAGTCACAATGATGGCTTCATCCGCATGATACATGGCCAAAATAGCACCACGCTCAATACCGGCAGGTGAATCACAGATAATATAATCAAATTCCTGCGAAAGCTCATCCATTACACGTGCCACACCTTCATCGGTTAAGGCATCTTTATCACGTGTTTGTGATGCAGGTAAAATATATAAATTTTCAATATCTTTATCGCGAATCAGTGCTTGTTGTAATCGTGCTTCGTTATTTAAAACATTCACAAAATCATAAACTACACGGCGTTCACAGCCCATAATCAAATCAAGGTTACGTAAACCTACATCAAAATCAATAACAACAGTTTTGTGACCGCGTAGGGCTAAACCTGTTGCAAAAGATGCACTCGTTGTAGTTTTACCTACACCACCTTTGCCTGACGTTACGACAACAATTTTCGCCACCGAATCCACTCCTGTTATGGTTCAAATCCCCTGTTTAAAATGGGGTTTTTGGTGTTTATTTATACATTAAAATTGTAGAGCTTCAAATACAAGCTCTAGTTGATCATTCAAGTAAATATGCACGGATTTTTTAACTACGTGTGGTGGAATATCATCCGCCACACAATAGGTTCCTGCAATCGAAATCAGTTCTGCTTCGAGGCTATGACAGAAAATACGTGCTGCAGTATTGCCACCCGCACCTGCAATGACCCGGCCACGCGCGCTGCCATAGACATGAATATTGCCCGAAGCAATCACTTCTGAACCACTATTGATGCCGGCATTAATAATAATGTCGCCATTATGCTGCACGATACATTGGCCGGTACGCAGGATTTCATCATGATATGAGGTGATATGCGCAACGATCGGGGCAGCAGGGGCTTGATCATCATTCACCGCTGTAGGTTCTGGTTTAACTTCCACCACCTGTTCTTTGGTGGCTTTAATTTCTTCTAACTGTCGATCAGGTGGCAGTACCGGGAACTGAATGGCGCGCGCCTGATCTCCAAGTAAGCCTTCAGTAACAGCCATAGGCTGTACATCCAGACTGATTAACAGTTGGATCAGCGCAATGAGTTCCTGTTCAACTGAACTTTCAATGACTGCCAAAGTGCCGGGTGGAAATGCTGCTTGTAATTTTGGGCTAAGTTGCTGGCGGATTGCATCATGATCATTGGTATCTAGGCTAATGCGTATCGCATTGACCATTCTGCCTTTTATCCGTATATCAGCCATAATTCTTCCTTAAATACTTCTGACCTGCTGGTTTTGTGTCGAAGCAATGTTGTAAATAGTGCAAATCCTAGAACAAATTGCAGTAATTCTCTAGCGATCTCAGTTATTTTTTTATGCGAATAGGACCGGACGGATTAGTCTGATTCTGTACTTTAAACTTTACTTATCTATTGAGCTCTGATTTTGCTCATGTTCTTCTAAAATCTGTTGCCACTGTTTGACTTTTACCTGTTTTCGGATTGCTTCAAGTGTTTCAAAAACAGCCGATTCGACCAATTTATCAATATGTGGATTATGTTCAATCTGAATCTGGCTGATTTTATCTGAAATTAGGGTAAAAGTCGGATTTTCTTTTTGACCTGTGTGGGTAAATGGTTCAATCAGTCCTTGCGTGATATTTTCTCCGAGGCGTTGACCAATACTTTGAATTTGCTGTTCAATCCGGCTACCTACGATTGGAATCAAACGTAATAATTGGGTCAGTTCTGGAGTGTCTTCAATCGCCTGATTCACTACTTGCCCTACATTTTTAGCGATCATGGAACGTTGTGACTGTAATTCCCTACCCAAAGACTCCTGCAAGATATCTGCCAAGGCAATGGCCAGTAATTTACGGTGATGTTCCACTAAATCATCAATTAACTGTTTATGTGATGTACTTGTGGTCAGTTCACGCTTGATGCCGTCCAGTACGGTCAGTACCACCCGGCTGGAAAGCTCTTCCATCAGCATGTTGTAATAAAAGTTGCCTTGGCGATACCAACGATTGGGAATTACTTTATAACCATGGCTATGCAGGTTGTAGCCAATCGCAACCGCACGCAGCAGACGTAGGAAACGTAGCTGAGGGATAATAGATAAAATTTCATACCAATGCACAAAAGGGAAGAACCACCAGCGTCGATGATGACGTAGAACAATTGCGATAACCCAGCGTGCCAGTAATTCACAGACCAAGAAGGTGGTAAACCAGCCCTCGGTAATGATCACCCAAGGGCGTAAATCACTTTTATAAAACTGCAAGATTTCCGGTAAACGAATGAAGTCAAACAACCACTGCCCAAAATCGCTCATTAAAATGGCGTTAGCACTGAGACAGAACAGATTGATGATGATTAAAACCATCATGAAAATGTCGTAAATCAGTGCAATTTTCCAGCCCCAGGTTCCTTTACGAACAAATTTAAAGGAGCTGAACGTTATGTCCGGGTTGTCGTTCTTCATAATTACTCGGTTACAGATCCGACTGGGGCTTGGGTAAAGTTCTGCTGCATTTGTGCGATGAGCTGATCTTTTTCAGTCCAGATTTGATCAATCCATTTTTGAAAACGTGCACGATATTCAGCATCACCTTCGTAATTGCCGCCCAGTACCCAGTCAGGAATATCAATTTTTCTTAAATTTACCGCAATACGTGGCACTTCACCTAACCAAAATTCGCCATAGCCCGGAATACCGTCAGGATAAACAATGGTCATGTCGACCAGCGCATCAATTTTATCGCCGAGAATACTGAGCGCCAATGCCAGACCACCGGCTTTAGGTTTCAGTAAATGTGTATAGGGAGACTGCTGCTGATCATGCTTTTCCTGGGTAAAGCGCGTGCCTTCCAGATAATTTAACAGGGTAAAAGGCTGACTGATCAGCTGCTCACAGGATTTACGTGCTTCTTCCATATCCCGATATTTCAACACAGGGTTTTTGGCAATCTGTTCCTTGCTATGCCGTTTCATCATCGGGAAGCCTAAGATTTTAAAAGCCTGACCGACAAAAGGAATAAAAATAAGTTCCCATTTAGTAAAGAAGCGCGTCAGGGGCATACGGGTCAGACCGAAGTACTGATTGACAGTAGTATCGACCCAGCTTTGATGATTACAGGTCATCAAATAACGTCCCTGCATATTCAAATCCAGTGATTCATCTACACTGATTTGCCATTGCGTGTTTTTCAGCACATGCTCAATCAGCCAATTATTGACCCCTAACCAGCTGTTGGTAATCTTGATATTGGTTTCATCCACTTTTGCGGATTTTTTAAAAAGTTTGGTTAAACCCAAGGCCAGCACCGGAGGACCATGAAAAAAAGTACTGCCCGTTATGACGGATGTGACCGTCAGGCCACGCGCCAGTTTTTTTAAAGTCGGTTGCTTATTGCTATTCGATGACATATCCAAACAGTCCCCACAGATTAATCGCTTAAATTTTTTCATATTTTGAGTAATATAGAGACAGTTAGGCAAATAAAAAAGCCTAAACAGGAAACTATGAAGATATTGTGACGAACTACTTGGTTTTAGTTACATATAAACATTACAAAATATTACTAAACGATTTATTATTAACAAAAATTCAATGGTTAGCCCATTCAATTTAAATCATTATCTCGCTTAACAACAAAGCATACAACAAGGAGTCATGCGATGCGTGCACTAGTCATTTCAGCAGCTGTAGCAGGGGCCGTAGCACTTACAGGTTGTCAATCAACTGGTAATAACATCGGTGGTGTGGAATATGATAAAGCTGCTCTAGGTACTTTAATTGGTGCTGCAGCAGGTTACGGTGTTTCTAAAGGCAATGCGAATACCAGCCGTCAAAATAACCGTGCAGCAGCGATTGGTGCTGTTGTTGGTGGTGCAGCGGGTGTGTATCTTGATAACAAAGAGAAAAAATTACGTCAAGCAACAGCGGGTACGGGCGTAGACGTTAACCGTAATGCAGATGGTTCGATTAACCTTGTAATGCCAGGCAGTATTACATTTGACACCAATAAGTCAAATATCAAACCAAACTTCTATGGCACTTTGAACAAAGTAGCGCAAGTATTAACTGAAGATAACAAGAGCGGTATTCTTGTAACTGGTTATACAGACAGCACGGGTAATGACTCAATTAACTTGCCATTGTCTCAAGCACGCGCAAACTCTGTAGCGACTTACTTGGCAGGCCAAGGTGTTTCACGTACACGTATTAATGCTCAAGGTTTAGGTTCAGCGAACCCAATTGCAGACAATACAACTGCCGCAGGTAAAGAGCAAAACCGTCGTGTAGAAATCGCGGTATATGCAGTTCAATAATTCTTGAACGCTTAAGAAAAAACCACCTTCGGGTGGTTTTTTTATATCTGAATATTGATCTGATTAATCGTATTTTAAATTAGGCAACTGACGCAGAGATGACTATAATCGGAGCCGAATCTAGAAGAGGAAGCCATATGTCACTCGCCAGTCAGTTAAATGACAAGCAACTTGAAGCCATGAAATACACTCAAGGACCCTTGTTAGTACTTGCAGGAGCGGGTTCAGGCAAGACTTCAGTGATCACGCGAAAAATCGCGTATTTAGTCAAGCATTGCGGGATTCCCGCACATCGTATTACTGCGATGACTTTTACCAACAAGGCAGCACGTGAGATGAAAGAGCGTGTCAGCAAATTGTTGACGCGTGAAGAAAGTAAAGGCGTTTCAGTTTCGACCTTCCATACTTTTGGCCTGAATATGCTGCGCCTGGAGTTGAAACATACCCCACTGAAAAATAATTTCTCGATTCTGGATGCTGACGACTGTAAACGCATTCTGATGGATCTGATGCAGCGTGACAATTTATCCGGTGCAGAAAGCAAAGAACTGATTGCCAAAGCCATGAAAATGATCTCGGACTGGAAAAATGATCTGATTCCACCCGAGCAGGCACATACTACCTGTGAAACTGCCGAAGATGTGCAGTTTGCGCATTTATATCAATTATATGAACGTAATTTGCGTGCCTATAACGCCGTGGATTTTGATGACCTGATTGTGATGCCAACGCGCTTGCTGCAGGAAAATGCCGAAATTCGTGACAAATGGCAAAATCGCGTGCGTTATTTGCTGGTCGATGAATATCAGGATACCAATACGGCGCAGTATATTCTGGTGAAATTACTGGTTGGCGTGATGGGACAGTTCACCGCCGTAGGCGATGATGACCAGTCGATTTATGCCTGGCGTGGTGCTAAACCGGAAAATATGGCCTTGCTGCAGCAGGATTTTCCTAATTTAAAAGTGATTAAACTGGAACAGAACTATCGTTCGACCAGTCGTATTCTCAAAGCAGCCAACACCGTGATTGGTAATAATCCGCATATTTTTGATAAAAAGCTTTGGTCGGACAAAGGCCATGGTGAAGTGATCCGTGTGATTACCTGCCGCAATGATGATGATGAAGCAGAACGCGTGGTTAAAGACCTGATCACGCATAAATTGATGAACGGTAAAAGCTGGAAAGATTATGCGGTGTTGTACCGCGGCAATTTCCAGGCGCGTATTTTAGAAACCCATCTGCGCCAGATGCAGATTCCGTATAAATTATCTGGCGGACAGTCCTTCTTCGCACGTGCCGAAATCAAGGACATGATGAGCTATTTACGCTTGATCATTAACCCTGAAGATGACAGTGCATTTTTACGAATTATCAATACGCCAAAACGGGCAATTGGTCCGGTAACGCTGGAAAAGCTCGGTCTATTTGCTCAGGAAAATAATCTGTCGCTTCTGGCTGCGGCTGCGGATCAGCGTCTGACCATGGCGATTCCGAAAAAGGCCACGACTCAATTGGCTGAGTTTGCCGATTTTATTGAGGGTTTTACCCGCAATTTACTGGATGATGATGAACCAGTGCCAATTATCCGCCAGATGATGATTGAAGCCGGTTATATCGATTACATCAAGGAAACTGCAGCCACACCAGCGCAGGAAAAGACCAAGCTCGACAATATCGAAGTGCTCTATAGCAGCATTCAAAGCCTGATTAACCGCGCTGAAGATGTTGATGAAAAAAATATTGAAAGTGTGATTCGTAAAATGGTGCTGCTGGACATGCTCGAGCAGCAGCAGGAAGAAGAGGACACCGATAAAGTCAATTTATTGACTTTGCATGCGTCTAAAGGTCTGGAATTTCCTTATGTCTATCTGATCGGGCTGGAAGAAGAAATTCTGCCACATAAAAACTCGATCGCTGCAGAAACGGTCGAAGAGGAACGCCGTCTGATGTATGTGGGGATTACCCGTGCACGTCAGGGACTGACCATTACTCTGGCAGAACAGCGCAAGGCCGGTGGGCAGATGAAGCAAATGACCCCAAGCCGTTTCCTGGATGAATTACCGGAAGATGAGCTGGAATGGTTAGGCCGCAAGAAAAAGCTGGCCGGTAACATCGATCCAAAATTACAAGCCCAACATTATCTTGATAATTTGCGTAATCTTATCAAACGATAAGGTACAAGACTTGCTCTTATTTTAAATGAAACAACAGGAATGAATACATGAAAGTTCAGGTGAAAGTCCTTGACTCGCGTCTTGGTCAGGAATGGCCATTACCGACTTATGCTACGACAGGTTCAGCGGGGCTGGATTTGCGTGCGTGTGTTGCAGAAACCACAATCATTGAACCAGGCCAAACGGTTTTGGTAAAAACTGGTTTAGCAATCTATATTGAAGATCCTGCATTTGCTGGTCTGATCTTGCCACGTTCGGGTTTGGGCCATAAACATGGGATCGTGTTGGGTAACCTGGTAGGTTTAATTGATTCTGATTATCAGGGTGAATTGATGGTATCCGTTTGGAACCGTAGTCAGACGGCATTCAGCTTAGAGCCAGGTGAACGTTTGGCGCAGTATGTGTTGGTTCCTGTGGTACAAGCTGAATTCGATCTGGTGAATGAATTCGAAGCGACTGAACGCGGTGCTGGCGGTTTTGGTCATACGGGTAAAAACTAAGTTTTAATAATGGCTTACATTCATTAACTGGATGTAAGCCATTTTTAGTTGATTAGATTAAATATTAAAAAAAATGAGTTGGTTGAAATATATTTAAAAAATAAAACCTTATTTTTTCGGCCAAGTAGAATTATTTAAATCCAAAATTGATGTAATTATCAAATGTCTAATTAGATGAAACTCAAAATAAATATAATTGAATAATCATTGTTTAATTACAAGAACCCTATAATTCTAAAGTTGTAGATTAGACTTCTTGCGAAAGTAGTATTTTATGATTTTTATTTTTACAAGAAGTCTATTTAATAAATTAAAGACAATCTATTAATAAGTCCTCACATGGGCTATGAGTAAAAACAAATAGGAATAATTCAGCACATTAAACTATTTTAAACACAATTAAATCAAATTTTTAATCATTACATCTAATTGTGCAGTTACCGCTTGGAACGGGGTTAAATTTCCCCATGCTCGGCATAACAAAATCGCCCCCTCAAACGACGCAATAATGCTTAAGCTGACTTGTGTGGCCTGCTCAAATGAGATGCCGTCTTGTTCAAGTGCTTGTGTCAATCGTTGTTTCCATAAATTTAGCACTTGTTTGACTGTTTCAACATATTGTACTTTTTCATCGTCTTTTCCTATTTCCATCAATACCGACATTAAAGGACACCCTGCCTGAAAACTGGAATCCTGTACAATCCTCCCCCACCACGCAATAAATGCGGTAATACCCTTACGTGTCCCATGCTGATTCAATGCTTTATCCAGTTGTTCCAACGCGATATTTCCAGACAATAACAACGCCTCTTTGACCATTTGTGGCTTGCCATCAGGAAAATAATGATAAGTCGAACCCAATGGCGTTTGTGCATGTTTAGCCGCTTCTCGCACACTGGTTGCTGCTAACCCTTGGGTCCGCAATAAATCCAGTACCGCAAAAATAAGCCGCTGCCGTGTATTTAATTCACTCTCTGCTGCCAAACTCATCAGTCACATTCCCTTTAAAAAACATATTGCTATAACACTTGTTATAATTTAGCATAATTTTCACTATAACAACTGTTATAACCAGATTAAATATGAACACAAATTTCACCATTACCACCCAAGATGGCTACCCACTTGCAGCACGCCATTACAGTGCCGACAAGCCGAAAGCGAACATTATTCTGGCTGGTGCAACAGGCGTACCGCAAGCGTTCTATCGACGTTTTGCCGAGTATGCAGCGACATACGGTTACAATGTCATCACCTTTGATTATCGGGGAATTGGTCGTTCTAAACCTGCGGATTTTAAAAATTTTGATAGTAATTTTATTGAATGGGCAACACTTGATCTTGCTGCCGTAGTCGATACGATGGCAGATGATTTACCACTTTTTATAGTGGGTCATTCATTTGGTGGACATGCCTTTGGGTTATTACCCAATCATCAAAAAATCAAGTGTCTTTATACTTTTGCCACAGGTGCAGGCTGGTATGGCTATATGCCAAAAGCCGAAGCAATGAAAGTAAAATTACTGTGGGATTTGGTTTTACCCGCATTGGCACAATGGAAAGGCTATATTCCGATGTCATTATTAGGTATGGGTGAGGACTTACCTTATGGGGTATATCAACAATGGAAACGCTGGTGTAAATTCCCTCATTATTTTTTTGATGACCCTAAAATCCCTGAAATTGCAGAACAATTTAGAAAAATTCATACGCCAATTATTGCTGCAAATGCTTTAGATGATTTATGGGCATTACCTAAATCACGTAACGCATTTATGCAAGGTTATCAAAATGCAGATGTCCAATTGATTGATATTCCATTAACCCAGTCATTACCGAAAATCGGTCATATGGGTTATTTTCGTAGTGAGGCAAAATCGCTGTGGGATAATGTTTTAACTGCCTTTGATCAAACACTTTAACAGCTCTCCATTGAGATATTGACTATGCAATCCGTGTTTGTCTTGCCTAATTTACTTAAAGTTTATAAAGCCCTGATTTGGATTACACTCTACGCTGCTGCTTTGCATTTTTTTGATAATGTTTATTTTTTCTTCCAGTATCCAGAACCTGCCTGGCTAACACGAGAAATTGTTGCATTATTATGGATTCCGATTGCATTGATGGCACATCGTGCAGTGGATTTAATTTATATAGGTAAAATTGATCATAGTTTTACAGTGATTCATAGTTTTTTATTAGCCAACTGGATTTCTCTCGGTCATTATTTATTTGCTTGTCCACAAGAAGTCTCAACTCGGATAAACATTGCAATCTTTATCCAAACCAGTATGGCCTGTATTTTATTTATCATGACCCTATGGTTACAATTCACTCGTTACCCAAAGTCCTTAGCTTTTGCCAAAAAGGCTTGGTTTAAAAATATTGTTATGTATGTGGTGTTAATCATTATTTTAGAGTCAATTTTCCCGTCCGACTTTCATGACTGGTGGTATACGTGGTTAATACCATCAAATCCACATTAGTTCATACGCAGGTTATGGAATTTCTCCAACATCTGGATTGCTTCTTCATTGATATGGAAGCTGTTTTGAAGGATTCTTAACCATAAAAGTACTCTAGAAATATAAAGTATTTCATAAAAATATCTATATATAAGATCTCTTGCGAAAGTCATTATTGCAAGTTTATCCGGTTTACGAGTGCAGCAATTAAGTTAATGCGTAAGCCGAATCTTTTCCGTCTATTTCGATAGCGTTCACTTAATATTCTAAATGTTTTCAATTGACTATTAATGTGTTCGATCACAACTCGTATTTTTCCAATCATTTTATTGTACTTTTTCTCAACATCAAATAAAGGTAAATTCTTCTTTTTCTTTATTGGCATCAATAATTTAAAGCCATCTTGCTCTAATCCGTAGTACCCTAGATCAGTCATAACATATTCACAATGTTTGAATTTCTTAACCGTTTTTCTTGCCAATTTAATGTCATGCTGACTGCCATTCGATATATCTAGCCCTATGATTTGTTTGCTGTTCGGATGATAGATCACTTGTACTTTTAGCGTATATTTCTTCTTTTTACCACTGTAGAATTTACTCTGATTTTTTTTTCGGACGTTCTATTGAACATTCTGTCGCATCAATAATGACCCAGTTAAAGTGTTCGTCTGCCGTGGTAATGCTTCGTTTTGGCAGAGTAAAACGTCTTGATTTCATCAATGCATCTTCAACCTTTTTAATGGTTCGATTCACATTACTTTCAGCGATATGGTAATTTGCCGCTAATTCCAGTTGAGTGCTGTAGCTCCGTAAGTAATTGAGAGTTAATAACAATTGATTCTCTATATTTAAAGTATGAGGACGACCTGATTTCTTTTTGAGTGATTCTGCTTTTTCTAAAACCTCTACCATTTCAGTAAAAACATGTCGAGGTACGCCAACCAAGCGTTTGAATTCAGAATCTGAAAAACGATTTAATTTCTGATATCTCATGAAATTTATATTGAGGTGGTTTTTACTTTCGCAAGAGGTCTATTATATTTTTATAATTGATTGTTACATTGAAATCGTTTAAAAATAGCAGGTCTTAAAACAAAAACAAATGTTTAAAGTCATTATGATGAAATCATCATTTTAAATCTCCTTATTTTAACGAATAGTGAAAAGACAGTTTTATGGGATCTATGAATCATCCATTCCCCATGCATATCTTTCGTGCCTATGACATACGCGGTAAAGTCAGTCTATTAGGTGCCGGGATCATTGATGCAATTGCCCACGGTTTAGCCCAGCAGTATCAGGCTGCGGGACAGACACGTGTCGCCATTGGTTATGATGCACGCATCAGTAGTCCGGCTTTTGCCGACATCATTGCCCGTATTTTTAAAGACTATTCGCTGGAAGCCACTATTATAGGCTGTTGTTCCAGCCCGATGCTGTATTTCACCGCACGCCAGTTTGATGGCAATGGCATTATGGTCACCGCCAGTCATAATCCTAAAGAAGATAATGGGATTAAATGGATTATTGATGGTGAACCACCTTGTCCTGAGATGATTCAACAGGTGGCCCAACTGGCAAAGTCGCATTGCGATAGCCAGCTACTTGGTTTAGCTGAACTGCCGCATCAGATTATTCCAGAGTTTTGCCTGCAGTATCAGCAGGGGATATTAGAAGATATTCAATTAAAGCGCCCATTTAAAGTGATTCTGGATGGTCTGCATGGCTCTGCCGGACGTTGTGCCGACTTGGTACTCAGAAAAATGGGCTGTAACGTGACCGCTTTACGTTGCGAGGCCAATGGACATTTTCCGGATCATGCGCCGGATCCTTCGCAGGACAAACATCTTGAGACTTTACGCCAAACTGTCATGCAACAGCAGGCTGATCTCGGTATTGCCCTGGACGGTGATGGCGATCGCCTGGTTCTGGTTGATGAACAGGGTCAGATTATCACAGCCGATCAGTTATTATGTCTGTTTGCCGAAATTTGCCTAAGCGATTCAGCACCACGCCAATTTGTTTATGATGTGAAATGTTCAACTCTGGTTCGCGATACAGTGCAACGTCTGGGCGGGGAACCGGTGATGATTCGTACCGGCAGTTCATTTCTCAGAACTTATCTGAACCACTCTCAGCAGCAAGCCATTTTTGGTGGGGAATATGCCGGACATTATGTCTTTAATGATGGCCGCGGCTGGGGCTATGATGATGGACTCTATGCAGCGCTACGGGTCATGGAATATCTGGATCAAACTGGTTTAAGTTTGGCGCAGGCCTTGGCAGCCTACCCAAAACGGCATGGTACTGAAGACCTTTATATTTCAACGCGTCAAGTGCGTCCAGTTGAGCTTTTAAACTTCGTTGAGCAGCAATCTGCAAGAATTCATGCGCAAATCAGTAAAATTGATGGGATACGTCTTGATTTTGAGGATGGTTTTGGCATCATTCGAGCATCCAATACAGGTGAGTATTTCACAGTACGCTTTGATGCCAATAATGCCCAAGGTCTGAATGAAATTCGTCACCTGTTTGTAGCCATGTTGCGTGACCGTTATCCAGAGATCGCTCAAGACATTTTAGATGCTCAATAAGGAGAGGCGAATGCCAAATCAACAAACAGGCATCGACAAAGCACAGATTTTGACAGAAGCTTTGCCGTATATTCAACGCTTCGCGGGTAAAACCCTGGTGGTAAAGTACGGCGGTAACGCGATGACCGATCCTGAGCTGGAAAGTTCATTTGCACGTGATATCGTATTATTGAAAACAGTCGGTATTAATCCGATCGTAGTGCATGGTGGTGGCCCGCAAGTCGATTCCATGCTGAAACAGCTGGGTCGCGAATCAGACCGTATCGACGGCATGCGCGTGACTGATCCTGCGACCATGGAAGTAGTCGAGATGGTACTCGGTGGTAGCGTCAACAAATCTATTGTGAACCTGATTAACCAGCATGGTGGCCGTGCCATTGGTCTTACCGGTAAAGATGGTAACCTGATCCGTGCACAAAAACTGCTGATGGAAAAAGTGGCTGAAGATGGTTCAGTTGAGCAAATTGATTTGGGTCTGGTCGGTGAAGTTGTCGGCGTGAAAACCGATGTTCTGGAAATGTTTACCAATAGTGACTTTATTCCAGTCATTGCCCCGCTAGGTGTCGACGAAGAAGGCAATACCTATAATATCAATGCCGATCTGGTTGCTGGTAAAGTCGCTGAAGCCTTAGGTGCAGAAAAACTGATTTTGCTCACCAATATCACAGGTGTGCTGGATGAAAATAAAAATCTGTTAACTGGTTTGACCACTCAAGAAGTCGATCGTTTAATTGAAACCGGCGTGATTTATGGCGGCATGATTCCGAAAGTAGGCTGTGCTCTGGATGCGGTAAAAGGCGGTGTCGTGAGTGCGCATATCGTCGATGGTCGTGTACCGCATGCAAGTTTGCTGGAAATTTTTACCGATCATGGTGTGGGCACCCTCATTACCAACCGTGCCAATCCGCATCGTTCATAAGCCATTTGTTGCCAAAAAGAGTCTCTATGCAGGCTCTTTTTTATTTGGATTTCTTATAGCCAGCTATTTGAAATGACAGGAACAGTCATGCACAATAAGCTTCTAAGTGAAATAAAGAGCTGAAATCAAACCATGTGCCAACTGCTCGGAATGAATTGTGCCACCCCGACGGATATTACTTTTTCCTTCCGTGGATTTTCCCAACGGGCGGGCATTACCTCTGATCATGCGGATGGTTTCGGGATTGCTTTCTTTGAAGATAAAGCCTGCCGTCTGTTTGTTGATAACCAGTCTGCGGTTGAATCTCCGATTGCTGAACTGGTACGTAATTATCCGATCAAATCCCGCAATGTGATTGCCCATATCCGTAAAGCCACTCAAGGCAAAATTAATCTGGAAAACTCGCATCCTTTTAGCCGCGAGTTATGGGGGCGGCAGTGGATCTTTGCCCATAATGGCGATTTACATCATTATTTTCCCGAACTGTCAGGGCGCTTTACCCCAGTCGGAAATACCGACAGTGAGCGTGCCTTCTGTTACCTGCTGGATCAACTGGTGAAACGCTTTGGCTATCGTGAGCCAAAACTGGATCAGGTTTTCGATCTTCTAGCTGAAATTTCACCTGCAATTGCCGAGCATGGTACCTTTAATTTCTGCCTGTCGAATGGTCAGGCGCTGTTTAGCTATGCGATTACTAAACTCCACTGGCTGGTACGTGAATACCCGTTTAGACCGGCTCAGCTGATTGATATTGATGTCGAAGTGGACTTTAGTCAGGTCACGACCCCTGAAGATCGCGTCGCAGTGATTACCACTGAACCATTGACCCAGAATGAAGAATGGACTGCCTTCCAGCCCGGTGAAATGATCCTGTTTCAGCATGGGGCGAAAGTACGTTCTCAGTTGACGCATGTTGAACGTCTGGAACGTGAACGTCTTGATCCTTCCTTAAAACGCGTCACGCGAGCTGATCAATATTGAAATGCGATTAAAGACGGAGTTTAAACTCCGTTTTTTTATATTTAAAAAATAAGAAAAAATCTAAGAATAAATAAAGGTTTATTGCGGATTTTGGTTAATTAATATCTTAGCCTTTTACTCAGGATAAATTATTTTTAATTATATATAACAGAAACTTAAAATGAAAAAGCCGGATTTAGGCGGAAAGCCGACTAATTTGCTTCATTTTTATTTGAATCAATACGCTATATGCTCATTTTCACGTTATAAGTCCTTAATATTTATAGGTGGTCGTAATGAAAATGAAATGGGTTCCAGATTATAATACTGGTATCGATGTGATTGACGATCAGCACAAACGAATTCTCGATTATATCAACGAAATTGATGCCAATACCGAGCGTGCCCGTATTAAACAGATTCTCGACAATATTATTGATTATACCCAGTCGCATTTCACCTTTGAGGAATCTCTTCAGGAAGAAGCCGGCTATAAATACCGGGTACCGCATAAACGTGTGCATGACCTGTTTATTAAGAAAATTGAATCTTATCGTGACCGTTTTGAACTGGGGCAGTCGATTGAACATGAACTGCACGAAGTATTATCGAAATGGCTGATTAACCATATTCAGCACGATGACGCCGATTATGTCGGTGCCGTGAAAGAAAATATGATGGGCATCATCAAGGAAAAAGAAAAGAAAACCGGTAAAAACTGGTTCGCTCGGTTTTTCTCATAATAAAATATCTAAAGAGATAACAAGAATTACAATTTAATTATAATTTTGGCGCAGCAAATCACCGTTAAGGTGGTTTGCTTTTTGTTTTTGATTTTCACCGCTTCACAAGGCAAAATAGCGCTAGATTTTTATAGGAATGCATCATGCAGGACAATGCTATGTCAAAATGGTTATCGCCGCTGATGGCTTTCTGTTTATCGTTTATTATCATCGCGACGCTCGCACCGATAACCGGTATACAGATTGATCGTCAGCTGGATTTCTGGATGCTCTGGTTAGCCACCATGCTGATTCTGGCACTTCCAGTCTGCTACTTGGAAATTGCTTTGGCTAAGCGCTCTAGAACAACGCCATTACAGGCGCTGTCAACGCTGACCCGTGAAGCTGATGCGTCACAGAAATGGCGTATTGTCGGCTGGTTAAGTGTGATTTTTATTCCGTTTCTGGCAGGTGCAATGCTGAACAATGCCAGTAATGTTCTGGCGGTTGCTGCACTTGATCTTGCACCGAACCTTTTGTTGATCGGATTGGCAATAGTAGCGTTGGCCCTGTCACTGCTACCGCGTCAAATTTTATTGGCTGTTACCACGATTGGCGTACTGGCGTCTCTGGTTCTGGCCAATGTGATGGGAACTGCGCTACCTGCATGGCAAGTCACACCAGTCGAGTTCTCGGAATGGGGCAATGCCACCGTATTGGCTTTGGTCGCAAGTGGTCTGGGCATGGGCTTGTACTGGCAATCTAGCCTGAGCGCTGTACAACAACAGGATGTCGCCAGCAAGACGGTATTGCCGATCTGGATTGCGCAGCTAGTTGCTGTCATTGCATTTACTTTCTTTGCCGTACAAGCACAAATTCCTGCATTTACTCTGGTCGCAGCAATGGTGGCAGCTGCCGCATTAATTCTGCAAATGGCACGTGAACAATTACAGCAACGCCAGCTTCATCCTGCAATTCAATGGGCAATTGTGGTGGCGGTCACGCTGATCTGGGCTATTCCAAATCTAAGCCCAATTTTCAATGTGGTCTTGCTCGTCTGGGGCTTATTGATTTGTTTGATCTATGCATTATTTGCTGGCTGGATCATGAAGATCAGTCATTTGCGTAAATCAATGAATTTTAGCTCTGAAGCGTTTTATAACATCTGGCGTATTGCAGTGCGTGTAGTGTTGCCGGTGGGGATTATTCTGGCAATCATTGCTGTCTTAGGACAATTCGTCTGATGAGTGAGGCGATGATCTGGGTAGCGTATGCGACGTCAGAAAAACAATTTCATCTAGCCGTGCCATTTCAGCCTGGCATGACGGCACTGGATGCGATTCAGCAAAGTAGAATCCGTGAGCAGGTCGACTTGCCTGAACCGTTATCTCTGGGCATTTTTGGCGTGCGCTTGCAAGATCAGCAGCAGCCACTGGCAGCAGGGGATCGGGTGGAAATTTACCGAGCACTGACCATCAATCCTAAGGATATTCGACGTAGACGTGCCGAAAAAAATCCGGTGGGTCGTTATGCCAGAGGCAATCTTTTAAGAAAGCTGAAACCGTCTTCCGAATAGAAAGCGGCTTGAATGAGCAGTAGCCTCAATGATCTGCTCAATCAATCAGCTTAATCAAAAAAGCCCCTGATGATTCAGGGGCTTTTTCATGAGAAACCGACTATAGTGGAGGAGCATTTAAAATTGCTTCTTTTGATCCTGGTAAGCCGGGTTGAGATTCTGGAATCGTGTCCAGACCTTCAACACGTTCCACGATACCAGACTGGTTAAAGTAGATTTTCAAATGCTGGCCTTGGGCTGCCGGGATCTTGGCTTTTTTAGCGTAGGTTCCTGGGGTATAGTTATAGATGTAGTCCCAACGTAAAGGATTCAGTGGATCGCTTACTGTTGGACTGCCCAGTAAGAAACGCACCTGTTGATGGCTCATTCCCACCTGAATTTTAGCGGCTTGTGCTTGGGTTAAAGGGGTTCCTTGTGGAATATCTACTTTATAAACACCTAATGTCGAACAGCCGACGAGCAATGAAGTGACGAATAACGTCAACATGATTTTTTGCATTTTGCTAAACTATCCCAAATTAATTATGATGCATTTGATCCAAGGATAGATCATACTGCATCTAAACTTTGTTGCATATTCCAACTTTGATTTTGTTGAGAGACCTTTTTACATGACTATTTCAAACCAAGATTTACGAAAAGCTGGACTGAAAGTTACCCTTCCACGAATTAAAATATTAGAATTACTAGAAAATTCAAAACAACATCATTTAAGTGCGGAAGATATTTACAAGACTTTACTCGATCAGGGCGAAGATGTAGGTTTAGCAACTGTGTATCGTGTGTTAACGCAGTTTGAAGCAGCGGGCATCATCGAACGTCATAATTTTGAAAATAATCATTCAGTTTTTGAAATTATGCAGGAAGATCACCACGATCACCTGGTATGTTTAAATTGCAGCAAAGTTGTTGAATTTATTAATGACACGATTGAAAAAGAGCAGCATGATGTTGCTGAAAAATTTGGTTTTGAATTAACCGGTCACTCACTGAATCTGTATGGTTATTGCGATGCGCCTGCCTGTCAGGAAGTGTTCCGTAAAAAATAATTTGAGCTTTGGTTCAAACATAAAAAAACAGGCTTCATGCGAAGCCTGTTTTTTTATGCCTTCAAGATGGTCAGGACTGACCATCAAAGGTAATATTGGAATGCGCACGTAATAAGTGGCTGCCACCTTCTTCTGACAGCTTGATTTGCAGACGCAAATCATTAGGTGAATCCGCATGTTTCAGCGCATCTTTATAGCTGATCTGTTTGGCTTTATACAGATCATAGAGCGCCTGATCGAAGGTCTGCATGCCCAGTTCACGGGAACGCTTCATCAGATCCTTGATCTCATGCACATCACCTTTACGAATCAAGTCGGCAATCAGTGGTGAGTTAATCAGAATCTCAATCGCTGCACGGCGACCATTACCATCGATGGTTGGAATCAGTTGCTGTGCCACAATGGCTTTCATGTTCAGGGACAAGTCCATGAACAGCTGATTATGTCGGTCTGCTTCGAAGAAATGGATAATCCGGTCAATCGCTTGGTTGGCGTTGTTGGCGTGCAGGGTAGCAAAGACCAGATGACCGGTTTCGGCAAAGGCAATCGCATAATCCATGGTTTCACGTGAACGGATCTCACCGATCAGAATCACGTCTGGTGCCTGACGCAGGGTATTTTTCAGGGCAACTTCAAATGAATCAGTATCGATGCCGACTTCACGCTGGGTGATAATACAGCCCTTATGCTGGTGAATAAATTCGATCGGATCTTCAATGGTAATGATATGACCTTTGGAATTTTCATTACGATAACCGACCAAAGACGCCAGCGAGGTTGATTTACCGGTACCCGTTGCCCCGACAAAAATAATGATGCCACGTTTGGTCATCGCCAGTTCTTTTAAAATGAGCGGTAACTTGAGTTCATCCATCGTGGGAATAACAGTTTCAATCCGACGCAGCACCATCCCCGGTTGATCTCGTTGCTGAAAGGCACTGACACGGAAGCGGGCACTTTTATCCGGCGTGCTGATGGCAAAGTTACATTCACGACTGTCAGCAAATTCTTTACGCTGCTTTTCGGTCATGATGGAATGGAGCAGTTGTCCTACTGCCGCACCGGGTAATTTTACCGAACCAATCGGTAAAATCTGCCCATTAATCTTGATGGACGGTTCGACATCGGCAGTAATGAACAGATCCGATGCTTTTTTCTCCACCATATAATCGAGTAAGCCGTTAAAATCCATGTATATAAACCCCAATACAATTCAATTTTTTTATAAAAATGCTTCTGGCTGTTTGGCTGCAGTACGTGCAACTTGCGGGCTGATCAAACCTTTGGACACTAGCGTTTTTAGTGTCTGATCCAGCGTGGTCATGCCATAGTTGGCACCGGTCTGAATTGCTGAGTACATTTGTGCGACTTTGTTTTCACGGATCAGGTTACGGATCGCCGGAATACCGATCATTATTTCATGCGCTGCGACACGCCCACCGCCATTTTTCTTCAGTAGAGCCTGTGAAACTACGGCTTGTAGGGATTCAGATAACATGGCGCGTACCATGTCTTTTTCTTCGGCAGGGAATACGTCGATCACACGGTCAATGGTTTTGGCCGCTGAGGTGGTATGCAGTGTACCAAATACTAAGTGACCGGTTTCTGCGGCAGTTAATGCCAGACGAATGGTTTCAAGGTCACGCATCTCACCGACCAGAATAATATCCGGGTCTTCACGCAGTGCCGAACGCAATGCTTCATTAAAGCCATGCGTATCACGATGCACTTCACGCTGGTTAATCAGACATTTCTTGGACTGATGCACAAATTCGATTGGGTCTTCAACGGTCAGAATGTGGTCATAGCGGTTGTCATTAATATAATCCAGCATCGCCGCCAAGGTGGTTGATTTACCCGAACCGGTTGGACCTGTGACCAGTACCAGACCACGTGGATATTCACAGATATCTTTAAAAATCTGTCCCATGCCCAGATCTTCAAGGGTCAGGACTTTAGAGGGAATGGTACGGAATACCGCACCGGCACCGCGGTTCTGGTTAAATGCGTTGACACGAAAACGCGCCACGCCAGGCACTTCAAAAGAAAAGTCAGTTTCCAGATTTTCTTCAAAATCACGGCGCTGTTTGTCGTTCATGATGTCATAAACGAGTTTATGCACTTCTTTGTGTTCTAATGCTGGCAGGTTGATGCGACGAACTTCCCCATCGACACGAATCATTGGCGGTAAGCCCGCAGACAAGTGTAAATCCGACGCACCATTTTTAGCAGAAAATGCCAACAATTCTGTGATATCCATAAGGTCCCCGAGTTCATTAAAATGTTAATTATTTTGATAGAATAATAAGGCTTTCCCACAGCTTAACCAACACTTAGTTCATGGGCAAGGGAAAAAAAGATGAATGAAATGAGAACCCCATCAATGAATATGTTGCAACAGTCACGAAATCAGGTCTTAGTGCAAATTGAAACTGCCTGTGTTGAGGCCGGCCGCGAAGCAGATGCGGTGCAACTGCTTGCCGTTTCCAAGACCCAGCCGAGTAGCGTGCTGGCAGAGATGTATCAGGCAGGGCAACATGCTTTTGGTGAAAATTACTTGCAGGAAGCGCTGGAAAAAATCACGGCCCTGAAAGAGCTGGACATTGAATGGCATTTTATTGGACATGTGCAGCGTAACAAGACCAAGCATCTGGCAGAAAATTTTGCCTGGGTGCATGGGGTGGATCGTCTGATTATTGCCGAGCGCTTATCCAATCAGCGTGGAGATGATCAGCCTGCACTGAATATCTGTATTCAGGTGAATATTGATGGCCAGGATACCAAAGATGGCTGCCAGCCGGAAGAAGTCGCAGAACTGGTGGCACAAATCAGCCAACTGCCGAATGTACGTTTACGTGGCCTGATGGTGATTCCTGCACCGAATAATCCTCAAGCCTTTGCTGATGCCAAAGTTTTATTTGATGCAGTCAAAGTTCAGCATGCACATCCTGAAGATTGGGATACTTTAAGTATGGGCATGTCTGCGGATATGACCGAAGCGATTGCTGCGGGTTCTACCATGGTTCGTGTTGGCACAGCCCTATTTGGTGCACGGCCTAAAAAAGATGTATAAACTACTAATGTCAGTTTTTTGCAGCAAAACGTTATCGCAGGGTATTGGATAACGCTTTTTTTCTGGCTGGTTCGAGCCATTTAGCCATCAGCCAGGCAAAGACTATTATGCCGAACATGCTCGTAAGCAAGGCTAAAACTGCTCCACCCAGACCATAGCCTAAAGTTGCCGGAATACAGCCCAAAATAAATAAAAGTAAGGGGAAATGGGTGACATACAAGGTATAGGAAAAGTCTGCGGATTGAACCCAGACCGCATGATAATGACTGCGTTGATACTGGAGCTGTACCAGCCAGCAGCTAAAGGCCAGACCCACACAGAAATTAAAAGGGGTGAAATTCGCAGCGCGGTATTGCTGGGTTTCATCAATCATCTGAAACTGGTAAGCATCAAAACAGGCAATTAGAAATGCCAAGCCGAATAGGGCTAATTTGACCGATTGTAAGCGGTTTAAAAAACGTAGCTGGATATATTGAAATGAACAGGCAAAGGCACTAAGCCAGACCAGAAAATAAATAAAAAACTGGATGTTCAGTAATGACAGTATAGCCAGAACTATAAAAAATCCGATTTTGGCGATTTCCGAATTTTTTAAAAAAGGTAGGAATCCGGCCAGCACATAAAACCACACTTCATAGCTCAGGCTCCAGAGCGCAGCATTGGCTGAAACCGTTGGTGTTACAAAGCCATTCAAAAATAGCAGCGAACCAATAAATTCCATCATGTCTACACTATAGTCAGTCCGGATCATCATGCCAAAACTGTGTTGAAAAGCATGAGTATGGCTGGCAAATAATAATGGAGCGAGTAGATAGAGAACCAGGGTCAACCCCATGGCAAACAGAAAGGGTGGTAAAATTCTGCTGCAACGCTGTCGAGCATAACGGTGCAGATTGAACTGACCATGCTGATGAATGTTGTGCTGGATCGAATAGCCGATCAGATAGCCACTTAAGGCAAAGAAAATCATGACTGCAGCCTGTCCAAGCAGGCGTATCCATGAATAAATGCTGGTATCGAAAGGCGCAATAAATGCCTGAAAGCAATGACTGAATAACACCACAATGGCACTGATACCCCGTAGGCTCTCAAGCTGTAAGCTGAAATAGGGCGAGAGCGTGTTCGGGGCAGGGTGAATCATCGCTAACCTATAATCTGAATGGTACTTGCACCTGCACCAACCGGTTTGACCTGAATCTGTACCGGAATACGTTCATGCATTTCCTGCACATGCGAGATTAATACAACTTTACGACCCTGACTTTGTAAATGATCCAGTGCATTCATCACCATATGTAACGAAGCAGGATCTAGCGTACCAAAACCTTCATCAATAAACAGTGATTCCAGTTTCATGGAGCCGGAGGCCATATTGGCAATCGCCAAAGCCAAAGCCAATGAAACCAGGAAGGTTTCACCCCCCGATAGGGACAGCACAGGGCGGACTTCACTATTCATGTCCAGATCAATAATCGCCAGACTCAGGCTATCCGGAATACGGTGTAACTGATAGCGGGGTGCCAACGGTTGCAACTGCTGATTTGCATATTCCACCAGAATATCCAGATGATGTTCCTGGGCAATTTTCTGGAATTTGGTACCTTCCTTATGTCCGATCAGGTCGTAAATACGACCCCAACGGTATTCTTCGGCTTTGATCTGCTCAATTTGCTGCTGATATTTGGCATAGGTGTTTTGATTATTGGCATTCATACGCAGTTTGGCATCAGTTTCATTGAGCACTTCCTGCTGCATTATTTTTTCCTGATGCAGCATGCCAAGTTTTTGTTCAATTTCCTCAAATTCATGTTCTGGCTGTAGTTTTAAATGGGCCTGATATTGTTCTTCAAGTAATTGCCAGGCTGTTCTGGCATTTTCGAGTGCCTGTTTCTGGTTGGCCAGATTCTGACGAATGCGTTGATGGTTGCTCAGATCAATACTGAGCCATTGTTCAATTTGAGCTGCCGTCACTTGAGGATGTGCTGCTTGCCATGCCTGAATATCTTGCTGATATTGAGCCAATTGCTGATCGATCTGCTGAAGTTGGCTGATAAATTCTTGCAGTTTTAAGTGGGTTTGATGCCACTGTTTTTCGGCCTGCGCCGTGCATTGACGCTGTTGTTCTAAAGTCTGCTCTAAGGTCTTGGCTTGTAGCTCTAGTGCATCGCGCCATTCTGCAGCGACACGGTAGACTTGTCCTGCATGTTCTTGGGTCAGTTCAGCCAGTTGTTGACGCAGGTCTTTGCCTTGCTGAATCAACTGCTCTACAGACTGGCTCAATTGAGCAAAATTTTGCTGTTCCAATTGTAGTTGATACTGGCTCTTTTCCAATATCTGCTGCTGTTGATGCAGGTCAGATTCCAGCTGCTTTTGTACTGCCAAGTGCTGCATGCGGTGCTCTACTTGTCGTTGCAACTGAGGTAAGCAGAGCATAGGTGGCTGCGACTGGTACTGCTCGGGCAGTATGCTTAAAACTGGGTGTATCAGCTGGTCGAGTTGCTGACGTTGCTGTAGAGCCAGTTGTAATTGGTGCAATTGCTGTTGTTGTTGACGCCATTGTTGTAATTGTTGCTGGAGCTGTTGTTCCTGCTGTTGTGATAGTTCTAGCTGCTGGACCAGACTTTGAGTGTGATTCGCCAGTAACTGGATGAATGTAGGAAGATCATTGTGCTGCTCGGTAACCACTTCCAGTTTAAGTAGTTGAGATTTACAGTCAGCAGAGGATTGTTGAATCTGGTTTTGCAGGATCTGGCAACGCTGTTGCTGTTGCTCAATTACTGTTTGTGCTTTAGACATTTCAATGCGTTGCTGCTGCTGAGATTGCAGTTGCTGATCGAGCTGCTGTTTTGCCTGCCGTAACTGTTGCTCCTGTAGCTGGTTCAGGCTCTGTTCCAGATGTTCATGGACGGCATCGACAAAAGGATGGGCTGGGCTTCCACAGACCATGCATGGCTCATCCGGTTTTAACTGGCCACGAAGATCCTGCACACTTTGCGCATGCAATAAACGTTGCTGGGCAAGTATTTGTTCCAGGTGTTCATAGGCCTGTTGTTCAGCCTGAATCTGCTGATGTAGTGCCTGTTCGGCCTCTTGCTGCATTTTTAGTTGCTGCTGTTGGCTATTTACAGCAGATTGCAGTTGTTCAAATTCTTGTGATTGTTGAACGATTTGTTGTACCTGCTGTTGCAGCAGGTCGAGCTGACGCTGTTCCGCTTGGCGTTGCTGACGCATTTCCTGAATGGTTTTGAGATGCTCTTCTAGCTGTTCCAGACTATGATGCTGTTGTATCCACTGGTTCAGATTTCCTGAAAGTACTGTAACGGTTTTTTCCAGTTCAGGTAAAGGCTGCTTCAGGCTGTCCGGATTCTGTTGCTGCAGTTGCTGATACTGACGCATAAAGTCTTGTATGCGTTGCAAGGTACTTTGCGGCTCCAGATCGAACACATTTAAAAAGCCAGATTCAGCCAATTGTTGTGCAACCTTTTCTTGCCGAGCTTGTAGCTGATTCAAAGTCTGTTGTTGCTGTCGCAGTTGTTCTTCTAAAGGCTGTAAACGAAGGGTTTTAAACTGGCTTTGTTCTGTATGCAGTTTTTTGTACTGCTCTGATACAGTATCAATTGCATGATCCAGTCTTAAACCTGCTTCCAGATGCGGTTTCAGGCCTGTCAAGTGTTGCTGAAACTGTTGCTGCTGTTGTTGTAAGGCTGTAAATTTGGCTTCTTCTGCTACAAAGCTCTGCTTAAGCTTTTCAAACTCCAGCGTAAATTGGGTGTGCTGGTACTGAATCTGCTCTTTTTGAGGGGCTAGACGAGTACGACTGACAAACTGATCCCGGATCGACTGGAATTCATCCAGCTGCTCCAGTAGCTGTTGCTGTCCTGCAGATTTATTTACTGCATCTTGCTGTACTTCGTAGACTTCTTTTTTGGCATGGACTTCTGCATAGAGTTTATGTCGGTCCAGATGCCATTTTCTCTCATTTTCCAGCAGTTTTTCTGATTGCTGCAAATTCTGAAGTTGCAAAGATAAAGAGCTCTGCTGCTGTTGTAAAGTGCTGATGTCTTCTTCAGACAGAATTTCAATATGCCCAATCAGCTTTTCCAGATCGTTGCGTTTGTTTTTAACTTCGCTGAATTTCTCTGCGGCTTTCTGGCTGACCAGACTGAAAATTTGTGAATTGGTGAGATATTCCAGTAAATCTGCGCGTTCATTATCTTTGGCTTTAAGAAAGGCACCGACTTCCGACTGTGCCAATAAAACTGCGCGGGTAAACTGCTCAAAACTTAAGCCCACCAGTTTTTCAATGAGGGGAGTAACTTCCGATATTTTTTGCGTCAGTGTCGTGTCATCATCTAGACATTTGACGTATCGGTCTACTTTTAGATTGCCATCGACTTTCTGGCGTGCCCGTTTAATTTCCCAGCGTGCCATATAGCGTTTGCTGTCGAGTGCAATAAATTCCAGTTCGGCAAAACCATGCACGCAGCCACGGCGCAGAATATTTTTGGAATCCTTGATGGACACATCCTGACCGCCAGCATCTTTCAGGCTGCCTGTCGCACCTTTTAGGCGGGGGATTTCATTGTATAGCGCCAGACACATGGCATCGAGCAGGGTAGATTTCCCGGCACCAGTTTTGCCGGTGATGGCGATCAGGCCGGCATGAGCCAAAGGACTCGATTCAAAATCAATATGATGGGTGCCGGTGAGGGAGGCCAGATTATGAAGACTTAGACGTAAAATTTTCATGGCCGATCCTAGGCTTGTTGTTTTTGTGCAAGTTCATGCTGGGCTTCAATCAATAATTCCTGAAAATCCCGTTGTACTGAATGATCCTGCTCATAGCCCATTTTTTTCCAGATATTGAAAAATAGCGATTCCGGGGTAGGGGGTGCCAGATCAATCTTCGAATCTCCGGATGTATGTGCGGCTTGTTGCTGATAAATCCGGCTGATGCGCAGCAAACGATAACGGTTAGCAGGTAAAGCCAGTTCAATTTGCTGGCGTAAATCTACCGGAGGCGGCGCATCGGTGGTGTATTCTATTTCCAGAAAATGCCGTGCAGATAGCTGTTCAATTTCTCCGGCAGGAAGCGCCTGAATTTGAGTAATTAAATTTTCCAGCTTCTCCCGAATCCGGAACAGTTCAACGGTACGCGGAATGCTTAAGACATCGTACTGAAAGCGGTTTTCCGGGTTTTGTTCGGGATCAATCCTGACTTCCACTATTTGATGCTTATAATTAATCTCACTAAATGACAGCGGAATCGGAGAGCCACTATAGCGAATATGTGGCTGACCGACTTTTTGTGGTTTATGCAAATGCCCGAGCGCGACATAATCAATCACATCATCAAACAGCGCCGTCGACAGGGCCTCTTCATTGCCGACAATAATCGGACGTTCAGAGTCGGAGGTCTCACCACCTTGCATGTGCGCATGTGACATTAAAATTAGTGCCTGATGTGGCTGTTTGCGGGCTCTGGCTTCGGCAATCAGTTGTTGATGCAGATAACTGATCGCGTTCTGGTTATTGCTGGTATGTTCATTCAGTCCGGTAATTTCGGCACTGCGTAAATAGGGTAGGGTCAGACACCAGGCGATGATATTTTTATCCCGATCATAAATAGGAATAAGTAGACGATCCAGGTTCAGGGTATTTTCTGCAGTGCGGCCTACGATTCCCACAGCTTTGGCATTGAATTTGGCCAGCAAGGGTTCAACCTGTTCAATCCGATAACCGGAATCATGATTGCCTGCAATCATCAGGGTCTGCATATGTGGCGCCAGGTCGTGGGCGTCGGCCAGAAACTGGTATAGTTGTCTTTGCGCACTGGACGCCGGATTGATCACATCAAAAATATCGCCGGCAATCAGCAGAGCATGCGGCTGCTTTGTTTTAATTTGCTCAAGTAGCCAAGTCAAAAACTGTGCATGTTCAAATTCACGGTCATGGTTATGGAAAAATTGTCCCAGATGCCAATCGGAAGTGTGAAGAAAATGAACTGCCATGTAATGAACCCCAAGATATCTGCCTTGCTACTATAGGAAAAAGCACAGGTAAAAATCTACTTGTAAAACGATATTTCAGCGAATTGTTGGTGATGTTTAAGCTGAATTTATTTTGATCAGTATGGAAATTACTGGATGATCGCATCCAAATCATCAGACATCGAAAAGTCATGCAATCCATCAGGCTTTTAAAAAAATAGGAATTTTAAAAAATAAAAACCGACGATTCGAGTGATGATGAAATCGTCGGTCAAATTTGTGTTACATGAAGATTTTGGCTGCTATTCAAAATTTCCCTGTACACTGGACTTATTGCTTTAGCTCTAAAGGTCAGCAAAAATTCGTGGATGCCAGTCCAAATTTTTGTACCTTGTACCCTATATAACGTCACCCTATAGTGGATGGTTGACAATAAAATGAAAAAAAACCTGATTTTTTTTTATACTAGCTTGTTGAAGATCACTGAGTCATGCATATGTTGCCACTAAGTCGTTATTTTATCTGGTTTTTCGTTATATGTTTTATTTTTACCTGTATTTGCGGTGTACTGGCAGCCTTGCTGCCGATGGGCATGGGTGCAGTCTTGACGATTGTTCCGTATCTGGTGGCCATGATTTGGGTGCTTTTTAAATTTCTAAAACAGCAAAAACGTGCGCCGACCCAGGCAGAGCGTAAAAAATTCACCCTCGGTTTTAGCCTGATTTACTGGGGCTATAATTTATTATTTCTGTTGCTCGGTATTGTCATCGCCACCCGTTCCAATCCGAATGCCTGGCAGGACTTCTTGCTGTATCTACAGCAGCCACAATTTATGAGTATTGTGCTGATCATGTTCCTGATGATCGCAATTCCACTATATCTACTGACGTACTGGTTTTATGGCAAGCAGGCCCAGCGTATGGCAGAGAAAATGTTTGGCCATTCGCCTCAGTGAATATAGATGAATCATTGTGTGACGACTGATCTTCATAAATTGATTGAATGATGAAAGATACAAATTCTCCACTACAAAGATCTTCTTGGTTTAAAAAGCTGAAGATGAGTGGCGTATAATTTAAACCAAGAAAATAATAAGGCGAAGAATGACGAATGTATAAACCTGTAGTGCTGGTGACGGGAGCGAGTGGTTTTATTGGCAGTCATCTCGTGCATTTTTTACTGGAACGGGATTATCGGGTGATTGGTCTGACCCGTCAGAAAAATAAACGTGAACCACATCCGGACTTCCACTGGATTAACCAGCTGGAAGAATTAAAACAGCATCAGATTGATTATGTGGTCAATCTGGCTGGCGAAAGCATCGGTCAAGGCCGTTGGACGGCAGCGCGTAAAAAGAAATTGCTGGATAGCCGTTTAGATAGCACCAAACGGTTATTTGATTATTTAGAAAAAAATCAGCTTAGACCGAAACGGATTATTTCAACATCGGCCGTTGGCTATTATGGCATTGACCCCAATGAGCGCTGGGAACAGGTCTGCACGGAGCAAAGTCCGCCACAAGATATTTTTATGTCCGAACTCTGTGCGAAGTGGGAGCAGCTGGCCTTGTCCTATACTAACCAGAACACCAAGATTGTTCGCTTTGCGGTGGTGTTTGGCAAAGGTGGTGGGATTCTTCCGCAGATGCTATTGCCGATTAAGCTGAATCTGTTTGGGCGGATTGGTCATGGACGTCAGCCAGTGAACTGGGTGCATCTAGAGGATGTGCTGCGTGCGATTGAATTCTTGATACTTGAGGATACAGCCGAGCAGATCTTTAATGTGGTCGCGCCAGAAAAAAGTAGTCAGGCCCAGTTTGCACGAACTGCGGCCCAGATTCTGAAGCGCAAACCCTTACTTCCACTACCCGCATGCAGTCTGAAAATGATGCTGGGAGAACAGTCACAACTGGTCTTAAACGGTCAGTATGTACAGTCCAAAGCCTTGCAGGAGGCTGGATTCCAGTTTCATTATCCAACTCTGAAAGAAGCACTGGATAATATCCTAAAGCACTAAACGACTGGGCTCTAATAAACGGACAGGATCATAAGGAGCTGGATCAACGATTGGCATTTGTTTAAGGATGAGTTGAGCGAGTAGTTTGCCTGATGCCGGCCCCATGCATAAACCATTCCGGAAATGTCCAAAATTGGCCCAGGCATTGTGTAGCTTGGGAATTTTGCCAATATAGGGAATACCATCGGGTGAGCTGGGTCTTAATCCGGCCCATTGCTTGACCAGCGGAAAATCTGCCAGTTCCGGTACCATCTCGATACACGCCTGTAAAATATCCTGCCGGATTTCGCTAGAAGGCGAGGTGTCAAAACCGACCTGACGCATACTGGAACCACATAAAACATGTCCATCCTGACGTGGAATCAGGTACATCACCTTATGCATGCACATGGTCGGCAGCCAGTTTTCTGGCGTTTTAAACAGCAGCATCTGGCCCTGAACCGGCTGTACCGGAATTTCCAAACCAAGTTGCTGTGACCAGTGTTGCGACCATGCTCCGGTTGTGAACACATATTGATCTGCCTGAAAAACCTGGCTATGTTCATCTGAGATACTTTTTACACAGCCTTGCTGAATATTGAGCCGAGTGATTTTACAGTATTCTTGCCAGGTGACACGAGGATGCTGCTTCAAATAGTGAATGATCGACTGTAATAACCGTGGATTACGGATATTCGCCAGTTCAGGGAAATAAATCGCCTGCTTGAATTTGCTCTGATTAATTCTGGGATTGATCTGTTGCAGTTTAGCCTGATCAAGCAATTCTGCCTGTTGCTGCGGATCCTGATGTGTTTTGGCATAACTTAAACCGATTTCAAAATCGGATTCATCAAAAATCAGCATACCTGTTTCATGAATCTGGAAATCGATGCCAGTGAAAGGTTGCAGTTTTTGATTCCAGTCCTGATACATGGGTTTGGCATGTCGAGCCAGAGCATTTACAGCAGCGGGATAACGCCACGGATACATCGGGGAAAGGATTCCTCCTCCAGCCCAGGATGCAGCCTGTCCGGCGGCCTGTTGATCAAAAAGGGTAACAGAACATCCCTGTTCAAGCAGTTCCAGCGCCGACATCAAACAGGTGATGCCAGCGCCGACAATGGCAATATGCATTGCGCCGAAATCCTTTTACTTCATGTCTTTCAGTTTAAGTGCAGCTTCTTCAGCAAAATAGGTCCAGATACCATCTGCACCGGCACGACGACAGCTCATCAATGATTCTAAAATGACGCTATCAGATAACCAGCCATTTTGAATTGCCGCAGCCAGCATCGCGTATTCGCCACTGACCTGATAGACAAAGGTCGGTACGCCAAAAGTGTCTTTGACTTCGCGGACGATATCCAGATAAGGCATGCCCGGTTTAACAATCACCATGTCTGCACCTTCCTGAATATCCAGCGCAATTTCATGCAGGGCTTCAGCACGGTTACCGACATCCATCTGGTAATTGTATTTATTGCCGCCTTTTAAGTTGCTGGCAGAACCAACTGCATCACGGAACGGGCCATAGAAACTTGATGCATATTTGGCTGAATAGGCCATGATCGAGGTATAGATATGACCATTTTGCTCAAAGGCCTGACGAATCGCACCGATCCTGCCATCCATCATGTCACTTGGAGCAAACACATCTGCACCGGCTTCGGCATGGCTCAAGCCCTGTTTAATCAGGCACTCGACCGTTTCATCATTTAAGACATAACCGTTCTCATCAATAATGCCGTCCTGACCATGCGTGGTATACGGGTCTAATGCGCCGTCAGTAATCAGCACCATTTCTGGCAGTTCTTTTTTCAATAATCGTAAGGTGTTTTGTACCAGACCATCTTCACGCCATGCGGCTTCTGCAGTCAGGCTTTTATCTTCTTGTGGGGTGACGGGGAATAGCGCCAGTTTATTGACACCGAGTTCCAGCAGACGTTCTGATTTTTTTAACAGCAAGTCCGCTGACAGACGCTGGATATTCGGCATACTTGGAATATCTTGGGTCTGGTTTTGTCCTGGCAGGACAAATACTGGATAAATGAGATGATCTGCCGCGAGATGGGTTTCACGAACCATCGAACGTAAATGTTCATTTTTACGAATACGACGCATGCGAGTTGCAGGAAACGCGGGACGATTGAACGTATAAGTCATAAAAATCTCAGTAATCAGTATTAAACTAGGCCTCTATTGTAGCCCTAACTCAAATTTTTGGGCATAAATTAGCGGTTTTTTATTGTGGTGGATTCGGGCAGAGTGATGAGTAAGACAGAGAGAAACTGGACAGGTAATATACATCTGGGCTCGAAAGTGGATATTGATGTAGTCCTGAACCAGCTGGTACATGCTTTTAATAGCTCTCCTTTTTTTAAGCATAACGGCATGACCATGCGGGTGGTCGAGGGCCAGATTGAGGCCTATGTAGAAATGCAGGATTTCATGATTGGTAATGTGGCTTTCCAGATTCTGCATGGCGGTCTGGCTGCAACTGTACTGGATAGCGTCGGTGGTATTGTGGCCATGGGCGAACTGTATAAAAAAGCTGAACCGGAAACGATTGCAGATACCATTAAAAAAGTGTCGCGTCTGGCGACGGTCGATATGCGGGTGGATTATCTGGCGCCTGGACGTGGAAAATATTTTATTGCACGTGCAGAAACCTTACGTTTGGGGCGTAAGGGCTGCACCATGCGCATGACCATGGTCAATGATGAAGATAAGGCGATTGCAACAGCGATTGCTTCTTATGCCTATTAATGAAATCGTGAATTGAGGAAGTTAAAAAGCACTGTTTAACAGTGCTTTTTTTATAATGATCGAATATGAACCTAGAGGATTCAGAGATCAGATTTAGCCCGTTTCAAGGCATTTTGCCATTTGGCTAAATGCATTTCTCTTTCGTCATTTTGCATTTTGGGTTCAAAAGCACGGTCCAGCTGCCAGGACTGGGAAATTTCATCCAGGTTTGAAAATACGCCAGCTTTCAATCCGGCCATAGCAGCCGCGCCCCAAGCAGTAGCTTCTAGCATTTTCGGACGCAGTACCGGTACATTCAGAATATCGGCCTGAAATTGCATCAACATATCATTACTACTAGCACCGCCATCAACCCGTAATTCTTTCAATGGATGTGCAATATCAGATTGCATCGCACTGAGCACATCCGATACCTGAAAGGCGATTGATTCTAATGCTGCACGAGCGATATGCGCTTTGGTCGTACCGCGTGACATGCCACAGAGTAAGGCACGTGCTTCACTATCCCAATGCGGCGCGCCCAGTCCGGTAAATGCCGGAACCAGAACCACGCCGTCACTATGCTCGACCTGGTGTGCCAGTTTTTCCACATCACTGCTTTTTTGAATAATTCCGAGGCCATCACGTAACCATTGCACTACAGCGCCAGCCATAAATACGCTGCCTTCCAGGGCATAAGTAGTTTGGTCCTGGGCTTGCCAGGCGAGAGTAGAAAGCAGCTTGTTCTGGCTAAGCTGAATGTTATGCCCGGTATTGAACAGCATAAAACAGCCGGTGCCATAGGTGTTTTTAGCACTGCCCACCTCAAAACAGGACTGGCCAAAGAGTGCAGACTGCTGATCCCCCAAAATGCCGGTGATGGGAATATTAGCCCCAAGTAAGCCAGAAGCAGTGTCAGCGACATAACAATCAGAAGAGATAATTTTCGGTAAGACCGAAGCCGGGATATTAAACAGCTCGAGCAGCTCTTCATCCCACGACTGTTGCTGCAGATTCATTAACATGGTACGAGAAGCATTACTGGCTTCAATGACGTGCTCTGCGCCTTGGGTCAGATTCCAGATCAGCCAGCTATCGATAGTACCAAATGCCACATGGCCTTGTTCAGCGAGTGCTCGTACTCCCTCGACATGCTCTAAAAACCAGACTAATTTTCCCGCACTAAAATAAGGGTCAATCCGTAAGCCTGTTTTTTGCTGAATTTTGGACATCAGGCCTTGTTCAATCAGCCGATTACACCAGTCAGACGTACGACGGTCCTGCCAGACGATTGCCGGGGCGAGCGGTTTGCCGTTTCGACGATCCCAGACTACAGTGGTTTCACGCTGGTTAGTCAGGCCAAGGGCTCTAATATCTTTTGCCAGAATACCTGCAGTCGCTAAAGCTTGCTGTACCACCGCAATCTGTGAGCTCCAGATTTCCTGTGCATCCTGTTCCACCCAGCCTGAATGTGGGGTGTGGATATGCGTTTCACGTTGAGCCGTTGCCTGAACTTGTCCATGTTCATTAAAAATAATGGCCCGACTTGACGTAGTTCCCTGATCTAGTGCCAGTAAATAGCTCATAATTTTTCTGTTATTTGGCTTGAAAAGTAAAATATTAGCGCAATAATGTAATTAAGCGCATCAAGTTGTGTAAATGTTCAGAAAATACATCGTAATTTTTGACATTTATGCTATGATTGCCTTGTACTTTGGGGGTGTTTCTGGCTTCGACGCTGGTGATGAAACTCATAGATGCATGCCGAGAGCGCATTTTCTCTCGTAAATCAAATTTGCATTTTTTAGTCGCAAACGACGAATCATACGCTCTAGCTGCCTAAGGGCAGCTTGTCCGCCTCTCCGAATACTTGTGGTTAGAGAGTCCGACTGAAGCGCACGCACACAAGTCCGTATAAAGCCAAGCCTCGGGGCTTTGTACTAAATTAAGAGGATCGCGATTTGTACCCTGTTCGTCGGGTCACAAAGAGTTAAAACAATAGACGATATCTAAGCATGTAGTATTCTCGAGCGTAGTGCTGGCGGACGCGGGTTCAACTCCCGCCACCTCCACCAAAATTCTTTCCGAAGTAATCCATCGGAATCTAAAAAAGCCTTTAAACTCAATGTTTAAAGGCTTTTTTTATGCCTGTTTGTCCGATAACGTCTGATCCCATTTGACCCCATATTTGCTCTTTATGGGTAAATATTGGGAAAATTTACCCAGAAATTAATACATCAATTATGGGTAATCGACATGCCACTTACAGATACTGAATGCAGAAAAGCACAGCCGAAAGACAAACAGTATCGTCTTTCGGATTCACATGGTTTATCCCTAATCATTACCACCAAAGGTCAAAAATATTGGAATGTACGCGTCACTGTCCATGGTGAACGTAAGTCTGAATCGCTTGGTCCATATCCAGATTTAAGCTTAAAAAAGGCAAGGGAACTTGCATATGAGCTTAAGCATCGATTCTCACGTTCAGTGCTGCATGAAGAATTAAAGCCATATTTCAAAGAAGTTGCAGAAGATTGGTTCAATAATCAAAAAGAAACCTGGTCATCCAAACATATCAGTAATGTTAGAGCTTCATTGGATGAGCTTTATATTGCTCTTGCTAATAAGCGTATTAACCAGATTCAGGCTCCTGAGATTCTGCAGATTATTAAAAAGATTGAGGCAAGAGGTTCGCTTGAAATTGCAAAACGTACCTTATCTCGTTGTGGCATGGTCATGAAGTATGCCATTGTCCATGGATACCGCTATGACAACCCGGCAGGTGATCTGGTTTATGCCCTATAGATGTTTTATGTGTGGCATACACGTGCCAATTTAATCGTGGAAAATTTAGTGATCTTGTTGCGTTACTTTCTGGCCGTGATTTTGAAAATAGACGTAATATACAAAGTATTGCTGAAGAAAGTTATCACAAGCTACGTCAAGGCTTAGAAGATTTTTTCAATCAGACGAATTACCAACGTTTTCTAACGATCATTCAATCAGCTGGATTTATTGACAAAAAACTAATTAGCTCAAACACTAGTCTGAATTTTCCCTATGCGCTTTATTTACAGCTTAGAACATCCAGAATGCCTGAGCCACAAATTCAAAATCTTGTGAAACGCTGGTATATGGTTTCATTACTGACAGGACGTTATTCTGGATCTTCAGAATCAGCGATTGAGCGTGATAGTAAACAAATCTTAGAAAAAGGTATTGAAGGGTACTTAGCTCAAATCGAGCAAGCAGATTTAGATGATGGGTTCTGGAATTACCGTTTGGTAAATGAGCTGGATTCTTCAAGTACTGTTAATAATGCATACTTGTGTTATCTAGCAGCACAATGCAAATCAAATGAGCAATCCTTCCTATCTGGTAGTTTAACTGTACAAAGCTTAATAGAGCAAAGAGGGGATGTGCATCACGTTTTTCCAAAAGACTATTTAGCTAAAAATGGGTTTAATAAAATTTAATATAATCAAGTAGTTAATTGTGTTTATGCAGAGCAAGCAATCAATATTAAACTAGGAAACGCTTCTCCAAAAGTGTATATGGAAAAATCCAAAATGATATTAAGTTGGAGAAGAATGAAATAACTTCTCTGAAAAGTATTGAAGGTTTAGACCTGAATTTACAGACTCATTGCATACCAAGTAATTTAAACCAGTTAGATGCTGATCAATATACTGAGTTTTTGAATGAGCGTCGTAAGCTCATGGCACAAAAAATTAAGGAATTTTATAAAGGTCTATAATTCTTATAGAAGAGAATAGGCTGTGCATGAAGCACAGCCTATTCTCTTTCTGAGGGTTGATGGGTAAATATGGGTAATAGATGGTGGGTAATATTGTTTTAACTTCATGTTTAAATTAAATTTTCAATATGAGTTGTTTTGTCACCATCTCAGAAGAGAGGCGGCATAAATATTATTACTAGAAAATCCAAATCTGATGCCGCCATAGATATCTATAATTTTAAATGCTCTAAGGTTGAAATAAAGTCGGTAAATTTCTCACCTTGAATCACGACATGTGCTTTCAGTAAAGCCTCGGCTTCTTGTTCATTGCCTGCAAAAATGGCCTCTAAGATTTCACTATGCTCTGTAAAGGAATGATTCATTCGATGGTTGACGCGGAGTTGTAGGCGACGGTACGGGTGCAAACGTTTGTGTAAAGTGCAGGCTTGTTCAATTAAAAAGGCATTATGACTAGCTTTATAAATGGCAAAGTGAAATAAACGGTTGGCCTCATAATAATTTTCTGAGTCGTTCTGATTTAAATAGTCCTGACATAACTGATGTAAGTGCTTTAATTCTTGCTTTTCTTCAGGTTGAATACGTCGTGCAGCCAGTCGTCCACACATGGCTTCTAATTCAGCCATCACTTCGAACATTTCACAAAGGGTGAGTGAGTTAATGGCTGGAATAATTGCGCCACGACGTGGGCGAATTTCAACCAAACCTTCAGCGGCCAATAGCTTTAATGCCTCACGGATCGGGGTGCGTGAGGCACCGTAGCGTTCACACAGCTCTTGTTCATCCAGCTTAGTCCCAGGCAGGAAAAAACCATAAATAATATCATCCTCTAACTTTTTACTAATTTGAATAGAAAGAGGAAGTTCCGCAATTGAAGTCATACATCACCAAAAAATTGTATACAATATATATTTATTTGAGTACAAAGCATTGTACACTGGATACAGATAAGCTATAACTATACCAAATTATAAGTCAGATTATTAGAAGTGCTGCATGATCCAGGGAGGATTCAGCAATGATTATTTACGGAACAGCCATACTGGCAGTCTGCCATTTACTTGGTGTTTATCTAGGCAATGCCCTCGGGATTGCACTCGGTGTCCAAGCAAATGTAGGTGGTGTGGCAATCGCCATGATTTTATTAATTCTATCGAAAGAACTATTAGCTAAACGTGGACACTTACCTCAAGTGACTCAATTTGGTGTGCTGTACTGGTCAGGTATGTATATCCCGATTGTAGTTGCAATGTCGGCAGGCCAAAACGTAGTTGCTGCTATGTCAGGCGGGATGTTGGGCCTGATTGTTTCGGTTGCGTCTTTGATTGGCACCGTCTTGGTGATTCGTTGGTTGAATAAATCCAGTGGCGATTATGAAAGCTATGAATGGGCGGTAGAGCCGACTGAAAAAGCCGCTTAAGGACAAGAGTGTTGTCATAACACGAAATAACAATCAGCTGTACGGTTGCAAGGAAGAAACGCAATGGAAGAAATAATTACGGTTTTTACCAAAAATGCCCTCGTCGCGGCGCTCGCAGTGACTGGTTTGATGATGTATGTATCGCATCTTTTGTCGAAATATCTCACCAAAGGCAAATTACAAAGCTCAGCCATCGCCATCACCATGGGGCTGGTCTTGGCCTATTTTGCAGGAATTTATACTCAAGGTGAAAAGGGCATTTCAGATATCGCCATTTTCTCAGGTTTTGCTTTACTCGGTGGCGCCATGATTCGTGACTTGGCCATTGCCTCAACGGCGTTTGAAGTTGATGTCAAAGAAGTGAAAAAAGCAGGAAAAGTGGGTTTGATCGCGCTTGGACTGGGCTGTGTAATTCCATTTTTGATTGGTGCACTGGTGGCATGGTTGATGGGCTATAAAGACCCCGTTTCAATGACTACAATTGGTGCAGGTGCAATGACTTATATCGTTGGACCAGTGACAGGTTCAGCCATTGGTGCGAGCTCAGAAGTGATTGCCTTATCAATTGCAATTGGTCTGATTAAAGCAGTATTTTTCATGGTGGGAACCCCTCTGTTTGCGAAATTCATGTATCTGAAAAGTCCACGTTCTGCCATGGTTTTTGGTGGAATGGCAGGATCGACCAGTGGTACAGCAGCAGGCTTGGCAGGAACCGATGTGCGTTTGGTGCCATATGGTGCATTGGTCGCAACTTTTTATACCGGTCTTGGTTGTTTACTTGGTCCGTCAGTTTTTTTTCTTACAATCAATGCCATCTTCGGCTAAGCACAGCATAAAGGTGACTCCATGAACCAAATGGTTAAGACGCGCTTATGGGATAAGCAGCGCACCCGTAGACAAGAAAAACTGAATCTTGCCAAAGAAAAAGGGTTTGTAAAACAAGTTGAGCATGCTCGGGTGATTGAACTTTTGGAAACCGTGATTTCCAGTAGTGATCGCGTTTGCTTAGAAGGTAATAATCAAAAGCAGGCTGATTTCCTGTCAAAGAGTTTAAGTCAATGTAATCCAGAGGTCATTCATGACTTACATATCGTGCAGTCGGTATTGGCTTTACCCAGTCATATTGATGTGTTTGAAAAGGGCATTGCCTCTAAAGTCGATTTTTCCTTCGCAGGTCCTCAAAGTCTGCGTCTAGCACAATTGGTACAGCAGCAAAAAATTAGTATTGGTTCAATCCATACTTATCTAGAGCTGTATGGACGTTACTTTATTGATCTGACACCAAATGTCTGTTTGATTACGGCACATGCGGCCGATCGTGAAGGTAACCTTTATACAGGTGCCAATACTGAAGATACACCTGCAATTATTGAAGCAACTGCATTTAAAAGCGGTATTGTGATTGTACAGGTGAACGAAATTGTAGATAAGTTACCGCGTGTCGATGTACCCGCTGACTGGGTCGATTTTTATATCGAAAGTCCTAAGTACAACTATATAGAACCGTTGTTCACACGCGATCCTGCACAAATTACCGAAGTACAAATCTTAATGGCAATGATGGTCATTAAGGGAATATATGCACCTTATAAAATTCAGCGATTAAATCATGGCATTGGTTTTGACACTGCTGCGATTGAATTACTACTACCTACCTATGCAGCCTCCTTAGGATTAAAAGGACAGATCTGTACCAATTGGGCATTAAATCCACATCCGACTTTGATTCCAGCCATTGAAAGTGGATTTGTTGATTCGATTCATAGCTTCGGTTCTGAAGTAGGGATGGAAGACTATATTAAAGAACGTTCAGATGTTTTCTTTACAGGCAGTGATGGCAGCATGCGTTCCAATCGAGCCTTTAGCCAGACTGCAGGTCTATATGCCTGTGACTTATTTATTGGTTCAACTTTACAAATCGATTTACAAGGCAACAGTTCAACCGCAACAGTGGACCGAATTTCTGGTTTTGGCGGTGCACCAAATATGGGTTCCGATCCCCATGGGCGTCGTCATGCCAGTTATGCATATACCAAAGCTGGCCGTGAAGCGGTGGATGGCAAAATGATCAAAGGCCGTAAATTGGTAGTGCAGATGGTCGAAACCTACCGTGAACATATGCATCCTGTATTTGTAGAAGAGTTAGATGCGTGGCAGTTGCAGGAAAAAATGGAGAGCGAACTCCCGCCAATCATGATTTATGGCGAAGACGTAACCCATATTGTGACAGAAGAAGGCATTGCCAACTTACTTTTATGTCGTACACCTGAAGAACGTGAACAAGCGATTCGTGGTGTGGCAGGTTATACACCCGTAGGTATACAACGTGATGAGGCCAAAGTGAAAGAGTTACGCCAGCGCGGCATTATTCAACATCCAGAAGATTTGGATATCGATCCAACACAGGTCAGTCGTGATTTGTTGGCGGCAAAATCAGTAAAAGATTTAGTTAAATGGTCGGGTGGTTTATATAGTCCCCCGAGTCGCTTTAGAAACTGGTGATCGACATGGAAAAGTTAAAATTTGAATTGCAATCAGCACCGCTAAGTGCTCAACAAGCAGCTGTCATTTGTGGTGTAGTAGGATCTGGAAATTTAGAAGTCTTAGTTTCACAGCATGATCAGGCGGATATTTGTCAGATTGAAGTCACTACTTCAGCTGTTGGTTTTCAACATGTTTGGCAGTCAGTATTGAATGAGTTTGCACAACGTCATGCAGTGGCAGGGCTTAAATTTCAGTTAAATGATATGGGGGCGACTCCAGCGGTGGTAAACCTGCGCTTAAGCCAAGCAATATCTATGTTTAAGGGAGTATAGAACATGGATCAAATGATGCTCAAAAACAGTTTTTATGAAAAAACCGCACGTGCGCGTATTCAAGCGGTCGTCGATACTCAGAGTTTTAATGAAATCTTAAAGCCAACTGAGGTTGAAGTCAGCCCACATCTCTCTGCTTTGGATATCCCGGGAAGTTTTGATGATGGCGTGATTATTGGTACAGCGCGTTTGAATGGAACACCAGTGCATATTATGGCGCAAGAAGGCCAGTTTATGGGCGGTGCTGTGGGTGAAATCCACGGGGCGAAAATTGTCGGTCTCTTGCATAAAGCTATTCAAGATCAGGCACAAGCAGTACTGTTTTTTGTCGACTCAGGCGGCGTGCGTCTGCATGAAGCCAATGCTGGTCTTATCGCAATTTCCGAAATTATGCGTGCCATGTTGCAGGTACGAAATGCGGGGATTCCGATTATTACTGTGATTGGTGGCACCTGTGGCGCTTTCGGTGGTATGGGTATTAGCGCTTGTTTGAGCAGTACCATCATCATGACCGAAGAAGGGCGTTTGGCGCTATCTGGCCCAGAAGTGATTGAAACGGTCAAAGGCGTAGAAGAGTTTGACTCGAAAGATCGTGCATTGGTTTGGCGTGTTACAGGCGGTAAACATCGTTATTTGCTGAATCACGTACAGGCTTTGGTTGAGGATGATATTGCCGACATTCGTGATGCAATTTTAACGCATCTCGACGCTAAGGTCGCTTCTTTAGACTTAGAACAATTATTGCAACAGCAACAACAACTTGAACAGCAGTACCAAAACTGGTTCGGTAAAAATGATGGTCTACAAATTTGGCACGAGATGGGAATTTCCCAGCCAGAAAAGATTCCAATGCTCTCGGCCCATGAAGTTGTATTGTTAAAGCAAGGATGAGCTCATGAATACAGAATTACTTTTACAACAGTTGTTTCCTCATCAACTGGATTATCAGATCGAAGGTTATGTGATTAAGGGTAGTGCGCAGACGGACGCAGGTCCGGTGCGGATTCTCGGCACAGTCAATGCAGCACCCATTAATCAACAGATTGCCATGGAACTGGCAGGTGAAATCTTACAGCTGGTACAGCAGAAGCAACAGACACCTGTGGTGTTTATTGTGGATACTCAAGGTCAAGATCTTTCCCGTGCAGACGAGTTACTGTGCTTAAATCGTACCTTTGCCCATTTGGCATCTTGTGTTGACTTACTGCGTAGAAGTGGACATGCCAACCTTGCGATTATTTTTGGCCAAGCCGTAAGTGGTGGATTCTTGTCCTATGGACTAATGGCAAACGAAGTCTATGCACTCAGTGATTCTCAAGTGAAAGTCATGGACTTAAACGCGATGGCACGGGTGACAAAAATTCCTGCCGATAAGTTAAAAGAACTTTCACAAAGTTCAGCTATTTTTGCTCCCGGTGCGGAAAACTTTTACAAGATGGGTGCAATCAATGCCATTTGGCCAGATTTGGAGACCGATTGGGTTAGCCAAGTGTTGTTAAATCAACAACAACATATTGAATTTTATCTTGTAGATCAGCGTCGTATAGTTGGGCAACAGCGTCAAGGACGCGTGTTGTGTAATCACGTAATCGAGAAAGTCGTTCATAGTTAAGGAAAGCAGATATGGATCGTCATGACTTCGCTTATCTGCGTGATTCAGCCACTTTACAATTTTTGGATGTTTCTTTACCTGAAACAGTGAAACTGAAAGTGTCTCAATTGCTGAGCCAAAATGTTCCAATGACTGTTTGCCGGCAGGAAGGGCTGGATGCGGGACAGGTGAAGTTGGCGATCAACTGTTTGGTGGAAGGTTATAAATATCGTGTGGCCTGTTGGGTCGCAGAATACAATATTGAACAGATCACTCGACCGCTTTCCCTACGGGCCTTGTTAAAAGCTGACTTACAGATCTTCCAGCGTGAGATCCTAAGTGATTTTGCAGACAAGCTAGAACAACGAGGCTGTGAAGTATATGTCTATGGCTCTTATGCCTACCAAGCTCTTACGCGGGAGGCCTATGTCAGACCGGTTTCAGATTTAGATATGCTGTTATATCCACAGCATCAAAATGATGTGCCGGAAATTTTACAGTTAATACAGCAAGTCCAGACACAGAGTTCAGTTCATTTAGACGGCGAGATTCAAATCCATCCAGACTGGCATGTGTCTTTTAATGAGTTAATTACAGTTTTTCCTGCAATGAAACAGCAAGTGATTGTAAAAGGAATTCAGCATGTGGATATGCTGAGATTAGAACAACTATTTGAAGGGAATCTTGAATATGCAGATGCTAGCATCAGGTGAAGTTTTACGTCCGAATATTATCAGTACTGCTGAACGCTTAGACCATCTGGCTTGTATGGCACTATTGGATGAAGCTAGCTTAGAACATAAGCCCGGTTTGGTTTGTCCAAGTTCGCAGGGCAGTCATAGTGATATGGACTTTAGCTTATTCCAATCCAGTGTCGATGCTTTACAAGGCTATTTTCAGGCGCAATGTTTAAATGGCTATCGCAATGTTGAATTAGAAAAGATTCGGCAGTGTGGCATTTTAGCTGAACAAAAAATGATGAGTGCAACAAGACAGATTAATACGCATAAAGGTGCGATTTTTAATTTGGGTTTTGCCAGTGCTGCAGCAGGACAGTGTTTAGCAGCCAACAGTCAGTTAAACGCAGGCTCAATCAGTCAAAAAATTCAAAATACTTGGCGTCATGATCTATTAAATCATTTGCAACGTGACCCGAATAGTCATGGACAACGTATGCGTCGCCAATATGGCATCACAGGCGCGATTGAAGAAGTAGCTTCAGGTTTTAAAACAGTGATGGAGGTCGCTCTACCAGCATATATCAACATTTATGCCAAAACAGCCAATATCCAACAGGCTTCAATTCAAAGCCTATTCAGCCTTATGGCCTATGTACAAGATACCAATATTGTTTGGCGCGGCGGTTTATCGTCCTTATATCTTGTGCAGGATATAGCAAAACAGTTTTTAGCAAGGGGTGGTGTACTACAACAGCACTGGGCAAAAGATGTGTCTAAAATAGAGAATTATTTTGTTCAACATCGTTTAAGTCCAGGTGGTAGTGCAGATTTATTGGGAGTAACGTTGTTCTTGCTAAAGGTAGAAAATGAATTTCGCAATCATATTTAGTGGTCAAGGACTTCAGAACTTAGCGCATGTGCATGAGCTCCGAAGCATGGCGAAAGAACTGAAAGTAGTAGATGAATTAAAACTGTATTTGCCGAAGCTATTTTGTTCAGATTTGACCGAAGTTGATCTGTATCCGAATGAGTTCGCGCAGCCTTTTATTTTTGCTTTGCAATGGTGTCGTTGGCAAAAGTTAAAACCTGAGATTGAGGACCTTATGAGCTTCTCAGGTTATTCACTCGGAGAGTTAAGTGCACTCATTTGTGCAACGCAGATAAGTTTGGAACAAGGCTTGTATTTAGCCCAGCAGCGTGCCTCGTTGATGTCTTCAGCTGCCCAGGACGCAAGTGGCTTAATGGCTGTCCAGGGAATTAATTTCAATACGCTTCAAGAGTTGTTGACAGAAACGTCAACCGCACTTTCTATTAAACTGAGTGATAGTAGTTTTGTCGTGGGGGGGGCTGATACGAATTTACAGCAGCTGGCTCAGCAACTCGAATTGCGAGGAACACGTTTTGTTAAACGGTTGAATGTTACCATTGCATCGCATACCGTATGGATGGATGCTGCAGTACAGCCGTATCAGCAGGTTTTACAGCAACAAGACTTTGCTCATTTATGCACGGCCATGATCAGCGGTTCGGGTGGACATAAGTTTTTTAAGACCACAGATGCAGTTAATGCGCTGATTCACCAAATGAATCATGCTATTGACTGGGATGCCTGTTTAACAGTAATACAAGAAAACCAGCCTGATGTAGTATTAGAAATTGGGCCGGGCAGTGCCTTGAGTAAAATGCTATTAGAACGCAATCCAAATTGTCTCGTGCGTGCAGTGGATGATTTTAAAAGTTGGTCTGGGTTCCAGGTATGGTTAGACAAACAGTCCAGGATGTAATTTAGAAAATGTGAAGATTAATTATGGATAGGTCTTTGTCTTGCAAATATATTTGAAATATTTATTTGGCCAAATCCTTAATTTAAATTCAAAATTACTTGATAGGGTTTAAATCCTTCGATTACTGCATCCGAAACCAATTGAATAAAAGCTTCGGTCTTCCCATATGCCATCCACTGATCCAAAGCCTCATAGTAAGCCAAGCGATTTTCTACAGTGATAACACAAGGCGGATAGCCAGCTTTTAATAATTCAAGATTCATCAATAGACGTGATGTACGCCCATTGCCATCAATGAATGGATGAATGCCAACAAAATCAGCATGTACTTTGGCTGCACGTTCAATTGGATGCAGCTTATGCGCTTCACTATTATACCAGTCTACTAATTGAGTCATCTTGTCATTTAATAATGTGTAATCAGGCGGGGTAGACGTAGCACCTGATATCAGAACGTTTTGCTGACGATAACGTCCAGCATTATCATCATCAATATTCTTTAAGATAAGCTGATGGATATTACGAATTTGCCACTCAGAAAAAGGCTCCTCTTTCCGAATGATATCTTCAACATAGTAAATTGCATTTCTATGGTTGATCGCTTCGAAGTGTTCTCTTAATGCCTTTCCACCAACAGTAATACCTTCGAGTACTACTTTTGTTTCTAGCAGGGTGAGGGTATTACCTTCAATTGCATTTGAATGATAGGTCCAACGGACAATAAGATCTTCTTGTAAATTTTTTACAATTGATGGAGAAAGAGGGCGATGTTGATCTAATTTTTTCTTTAAATCATCAATAGTTTCAAACATAACCTTATCCCTGAATTTGTCTTAGTCGATAATACATGAAAAAAGAAATATCAGAAATGTAGTGATATATCATTACATTTTATTGATTATAAATGGTTACATGTGTCTAGAATTTTGGTGGCTATTCAGGGTGGACTGCTCAATGGTCTTATGAATGAGTTAATAGAACAGTATTTAAAGACTCATGTGCTAGAAGGTGGATATAATCAAGAAGAATTAGAAAAATTCTTGGAAATATTAAAAAAAGTATAGTTAATTTTTTTTCTAATTCCTTATACATTATTGAGAAAAATCTATTGATTGGGTAACCACTAACTTTGTTAGCTACTCAGGTTGCTAATTGAACAGGCTCTAAGTCTTCTGTGAAATTCCCCAGCTTTTCGCAGACAGCATAAATTCATAGTTTAAAGCCAAGAGCATGCTCTGCATATTGAAGCTATTACGCTCTTCAGGCAGTTGTAACAGCAGCGGTAAACGTGTCACCCCATTTTCACCATTGGCAAAGGCATAATGGCGCATTTTGGAGTCCACCGGAATTAAATTTTTTGCTTCTAAATACACACTTACCTGAGTGGTCTGTTTTTGAAGAGCAATAATTCTGAGATAGCAACGATCTCGAACATCAATAATATTCTGTTTTAATTCATTGATCTTAAATTCATGATTTTCAGGCTTTTTAAAGAGCCGTTTAATGAAACTGGCATTTTGTTTATTTTGCGTTTCGCGTTCTAATTGGCGTATGTGTTGTTGGATCTGACGAGTTTGCTCAATCGCATCATTGAGCAATTCTCTCATTTCCTGAGTGGGTGCTGAAACCTCTCGCACATGTTGCTGATAGTGAAACTCATCATGAAAGAGCACAAAAATTTGTGCTCGTCGCTGTTCCAATAATTTTAAATATGCAATTAACCGATATTTAAACAGGCGTGCATGGGGATTAAACTGCAGAATCGGCTCCTGCGATAAAATTTCAAGTTGATGTAGAAATTCATTGATTAATCTTAAAATATTTAAATAACAAAACTCTAATTCATCAGTATGTTGAACGCTGTTTTTTAATCCTTTTAGGAAAGGTTCGAGAATATTTAAGGATAAATCTTTCTCTAAAATTTCTAGATGTTCTTTGACCAAATGCTCGATGGAAAAACTTTGGATATTTAAGATTTCTTTCAAACTCGGGATGAGCCGTTGATGGTTATACTCGTGTAGCGATTCAACTAGCTCTACAATATGTGGATTCATTTGGCTCTGAATGCCAATAATTCGGGTCATGAGCTGTTTGAAATTTTCAAAATAATTTGGTTGATTAAGCTGTTGCGGATCCAGAACCAAACCACTGATATAGAACCGGTCCTTTTTACCAAAGCTTTCTTCGGTTAAAAAGCGGCGAATTGAATAAGCGGAAATTAAACTGTCATAAGAGCTGCTCAGGACAAAATAATATTGAAAGGTTTTGATAATTTCAAAATCACGCACCTGTTGTTCACTAATAAAATAATCCTGAAAAATGGTCAGTTCCTGATCGGCATATTCACTCGGTAAAATATGGGCAAACCAGCTTCCCAAAATTTCACTTTTCATGAAGACTTCAAAGATAAAGGTACGGACTTGCTCAATATTCAAGTGACGGTGATTTTCAGAAACAGAAAAATTTAATTCTCGAATGATGAGGGCTGTATCATACAGAAATGCTTTTTTGATCAGTTGTTGTGCTTGAATGTCTTTTGGATTGTCCAAATCGATTTGATTGATCTCACGAACAATAGTTTCTAAGTAATCGGCAATCTGGAAGTCAGTTTGATAGCTTTGTAGATAGCTAAAGGTTGTATTAATTCTGTGCGCAAGTTGTAGTAACTCGGAATTTTGCGTGTTGAGCTGAAGTTCTTTGAGGCTGATATGGCCTTTAAACTCAAAAGTTTGGTTCAGGTAATTCCACGATATATTTTTTGCTTTTAGATACTGGTCTTCTATTTTTTGATGTAGTGCTTGTGGTGTCTTAGATAGAATAGAATCCAGTTGTTGCTGCCAATGTTTATCAAGAATAGGGTCGATTTGTTTTAACTGTACCCTAAGATGATAAGGAATATATGTCTGCATGGAGATCTAAAACCATTGTAGTGAATTCAAACTTTTAATGAGAAAAAGCTATGTGATTTATATCACAAAAACAAATATAAGTTAGCCCTATTGCATGAAAATACTCTGTGTAAGTTGTATATTTTGTTAGCCAGAGTGGGCTGAAACCATGTTGCGGTGAAAATGTTTTGGACTATAAATTTGATTGAATGTCCAAGATGAATGGAGAAGGCTACAACTTGAGCATTCATTAATTCAGAGTTCGGTATTTCATTATGAGTTTGAGTTTATACACCCATTTGCTGATGGCAATGGGCGGATGGGGCGTTTATGGCAAACTTTAATCTTAAGCCAGTGGAATCCAATTTTTCTCAATATCCCTGTAGAAAGCTTGATTTATCAAAACGAAAAAGCTTATTACAATGCATTGCAAGCGAGCACAGATCATTCAGATTCTGCACCTTTTATAGAGTTTATTTTGCAGATGATTCTAGATGCAATACTCAGTTCTGATGCCAGCGATCAAGATACCGCTCAAGCTAGCGTACAAGTTAGCGATCAAGTTAAACGTCTCATCCAGAATATGGAGCAGAAGGAATATAGCTTAACTGAGCTGATGGCTCTATTAGAATTGTCCCACCGAGCAACATTTCAAAAAAATTATTTAACTCCAGCATTAGAAGCAGGTGTGGTTGAACGCACCCTGCCTGATAAGCCTAAAAGTCCTAAGCAAAATACAAATTAAAAATTGAGTCATAATGAGGTTAAGGTTATTGTTAATATCATAATGAGTTAATTGCAATGCTATAACGTTGCATTTATTTTAAGTATAATTTTCTGTTATAATGCCGTACGCCATTTCAAATCCTGAATTAGGATTTGAACAAGATTTTAAAGTTATTCAATGCACTAAATCTAAATTGGGTCAAAATTGGGTCAATGAATATTTATATTTGTAAAATTGTATTTAAAATGAATGAGTTAGGTTTTGAGTTCAATTGACGCCACCTCCACCAAAATTCTTGTTATAAATCAGCCGCTTATTTAAGTGGCTTTTTTATTGCCTAAATTTTATAAGCAATTTAAAAGAGCAAATCAAAACTAGAACGAATACGCTCAATTAATAAATGTTTCGACTCTGACAAATGGGTATTTTTGCGGACCATCAATTGGGTCTGAGCCGTGTTGCACAGCTCGGAATCAATAGTTAAGGCAACGGCCTGACCTTCTTTAACCGCATCTGCGATATCTGCATAGCGCATGGCGGAAATCCCATGTCCAGCCACCACATAATTTTTTAAGGCATAAATAGAATTGGTGGTCAGACCAATATTCAGGTTCACTTGTAAGCGCACCATTTCACTGTCGAGTAGCTGACGGAAACCATGCCCTACGGGCATTAAGGCAAATTTATAGTCTGAAATTTCGGAAAGACAAATGCGATGCTTGAGCTTGGCAAGAGGATGACCGGCAGGAACAGCCAGAATAAAAGGTTCTGTTTTATGGGCAATGGTGCTGATGTCTGTATGAAATGGAGGATTATACGCCAGTCCGATATGCGCCGAACTGTCCACGATATGTCGTACCACATGCTGGGCACTCATTAATTCTAACTGGATTTCAAGATTTGGATATTTATGATGCACATGTCGAAGTACATCATAAATCATGTGTTGCATATAACTTTCACTTGAAACAATGTTCACTTTGCCAAGTTGAGAAGATTGCAGCTGAAATAAACTGTCAAATAATTCATTTTCACGATTCTTATTTTCCTTGAAATACTCAAGTACCAGATAGGCGGCTTCAGTCGGAATAATGTGCCGCCCCTTACGTTTGAATAGGTTTATTTTTAGTTCAGATTCAAAGAGTTGAATTTGTCGGCTCATGGCGGACTGTTCAATATTCAGGATATCTGCCGCTTTGCGCATCGAACCGAACATCATCACCGTATAGAAATAACGCAAACGCTTTTCATTGATTCCGTTCAGTGGCGCAAGGAATTGCAAGTTTCTGTCCATAAAAACTCTGATGCCTTAAAAGCATCAGTATGCCTAAAAAATTACATTGTTATCAAGTCAGGAGCATGCTTACATGGGTTTTGAACAATAAGAAGATCTAGATAAAAAGGAGTTTTAGATGGATTTAATCACCTCCCGTCAACAACGGTTAGACCAGATTTACAAGAAAGTAAGCTGGCGCCTGCTGCCATTTTTATTGCTGTGTTATTTCTTTGCTTATCTGGACCGGATCAATATCGGATTTGCCAAGTTGCAAATGCAGCAGGAGCTGGGCTTTAACGATGCAATTTATGGCATGGCAGCCGGCATATTCTTTTTAGGTTATGTCCTGTTTGAAGTGCCAACCAACCTGTATTTTGAAAAAGTCGGCGCCAGAAAAACCATTACCCACATCATGATTTTGTGGGGCCTGACCTCCATGTCGATGCTATTTGTCACCACCCCGCAGATGTTCTATGTCTTGCGCTTTTTACTAGGCGTATTCGAAGCCGGTTTTGCCCCGGGCATGATTTTCTATCTGACCTATTGGTATTCCGGTGCACGCATGGCACGTGTCATGGCGATTGTCATGCTGGCCGGGCCGCTTGCTGGCATGTTAGGCGCACCGTTATCGACACAAATTATGAGTACTTTCCATCAGATTTATAATCTTTCTGGCTGGCAATGGTTATTTTTATTAGAAGCTGTGCCGACCGTGCTGTTGGGCTGCGTAGCGTACTTTTATTTAACTGATCATCCCTCACAAGCAAAATGGCTGTCCCAAGAGGACAAAGCCTTATTGGTGAAAGAAATTTCCCAACATCAGTCTGCCACTGGTCATAGTAATTTTAAAGCGGTATTAAAGGATCCTTGGATTTATTTCATGGCCTTGGCCTACTTCACCATTATCTGTGGGATCTATGCGATTGGCTTCTGGCTACCATCTTTACTGAAGTCGGGCGGTATCCAAAATTTGCAGATGATTGGTTGGCTGGTGGCGATTCCATATTTATGCGGTGCAATTTTCATGATCATTTTTGCCCGCAGCTCGGACAAATGGCAGGAACGGAAATGGCATTGTGTAGTGCCGACGGTATTGGCCTGAGTCAGCTTGATGTTGTCGGTGATGAGTGCGAATTTCCTGCTGTCCTTTATTGTGATCTGTACCGCAACGGCCTTTATGTTTAGTGCCTATACCATTTTCTGGTCAATTCCATCGAAATACTTAAGCGGTAGTGCGGCAGCAGGCGGAATTGCCCTGATTAACAGTATTGGATTACTCGGTGGTTTTGTCAGTCCAAATATTATGGGCATAGCGCAATCAATGACCGGTTCCATGCTGGCAGGCTGGTTCACGATTGCTGTGATCATGATGCTCGGTGGCGCTTTCCTAATTTATGCCTTCAGACTGAAAAAGCAAGCTGCGCCTCAGCAAACAACACGCGCCCGCCTTAATCGTCGATAAATAATCAATACGTAGCATAGGAAGGATTCAGGATATGAAGAAAATCATCATTGCGGGCTTTCAACATGAAAACAATACCTTTGCCCCGACCAAAGCAAGCTACGCGGATTTTGTCCAGGGTGGGGGATTTCCGCCGCTTAGCCGCGGCGCAGATATCCTGAAATTTCGGGAACAGAACATTCCGATTGGCGGTTTTATTCAACAAGCGGAACAATTCGGGTATCAACTTTTACCGGTGATCTGGGCGGGCACTTCACCTTCAGCGCATGTAGAGCAGGACACTTACCAGCGGATCTGTGATGAAATTATTGCAAGCATCCAGCAGCATCCGGCAGATGCGGTGTATCTGGATCTGCATGGTGCTATGGTCAGTGAACAGGTGGATGATGGTGAAGGCGAATTGTTAAGACGGGTTCGTGAAGCAGTTGGGCCGGATATTCCGGTAATTGCCAGTCTGGATTTCCATGCCAATGTCACGCAAGCGATGTTTGCCCATAGTGATGTGCTGATTTGCTATCGGACCTATCCGCATGTAGATATGGCCCAAACCGGACAACGTTGCGCTCAAGTGTTGGATCAAATATTCCGGGGTAAAAAGCTGCATAAGCAAATGTATAAGCTGCCGTTTTTGATTGCGCTGAATGCACAATGTACCGAGCTGGAACCTACCCAGTCTTGTATGAATTTACTCGAACAGCTAGAACAAAATAATCCTGTCCAGATGAATTTCACGCCGGGTTTTCCGGCGGCAGATTTTGCCGAATGTGGTGGTTGTATCTGGGGCTATAGTGAAAATGCTGTGCAGTTAGATCAGGCCATGCAACGCTATATCGCCCATGTGCTGCAACAAGAAACGCATTGGAATATGGGTTTTTTATCACCCGATCATGCCGTGCAGCAGGCGCTGCAATTATACCAACAGCATCATTCGACCAAACCTGTGGTGATTGCAGATACTCAGGATAATCCGGGAGCTGGTGGCGATTCGAATACAACCGGGATGTTATCGGCGCTACATCGACATCAAGTTAAAAATGGATTGATTGGCCTCATCGTAGATCCTGCGGTGGTGCAACAAGCCTATCAGTTTGAGCTTGGTCAGCATTTTTATGCGCAACTGGGTGGAACATCGGGTATTGCCGGGGATGCCCCATTTAGCGCTAAATTTAAAATCAAAGCCTATAGCGATGGAAAATTCAGCTATGGCGGACCCATGATGCATGGCGTCGAGGCGGATAGCGGCCCGAGTGTATTATTGGAAATAGACGGTATTGAAATTGCAGTCAGTTCCTATAAAGCCCAGTTGCTCGATCGTAATATGTTTAGAATTTTTGGTGTTTTGCCTGAAGATAAATCGATTATCGTGGTGAAAAGCTCGGTACATTTTCGTGCAGATTTTCAAGATATGGCTGCTGCCATTTTGGTCGCGAAAGCGCCTGGTGCCATGAAAGTAGACCCGAATGACCTGCCTTGGCAAAAGATTGATCCTGATAGACGACTCGTGCCGATGGGCGAAAGTCTGGCGCAACGTGATCAGCCATTGCGTCGTACTGTTTAACATTTAACTAATATCCAATTAACACCCAAACGATTGAACAGGCGAGCTCTATCATGATCTAGCCTGTTTTTTTTGATCACATCTCCATTTCCTTAAACTCAATATAATTTTCTGGTACCTGATCCCGCGTCTGAATCTGCCAAAGATGGACTAGTCTGATATCAAACAGGGCTAGCTAAAAAAAGCGGACAGGAATTCAACATTCTTTTCAAACTCAACAAAATACCTATAATTCCAATTAGAAACTTGTTGTAAATTAAACCTTAGGAAAAAAACAAATACAGTTTTGACTTTCTTATTTTAAATTAGACGAATCAACCGGAGATTCTCATTGCGCGCTGCCCGCTATAAAATTTTGCTCATTATCGTATTGCTACTGGCAGTAGGGTTTGCTCTATTTCGTTGGTGGCAGGGGCCAGTGGTGCCTAGTTATACGCTGAGTGCCATGCCGCTGGTACAAAATGTTGTTGCGACCGGACGTGTTGCGACAGTTTCACGTGCCCAGGTAGGCAGTGAAATTAGTGGTGTGGTTCTGCAACGTCTGGTGCAGGAAGGCGATCAGGTTAAACCGGGTGATCTGCTGGTGGTATTGAAATCGGATGAATTGCTGGCCCAAGTCAGACAGGCCGAGCTGGCATTGACCGAATTGGCAAGCAGCCGACGGCCACAGGCTGCAGCAGAACTGGCCAGTGCCAAAGCCCAGCTGGAGCAAGCCAGCCGAGAAGCTACACGTCGACGTAATGCAGAAGCCGGTATCCTGTCGAGGGAAGAAGTCGAACAGGCTGTGGAAGCAGAAAGAGTCGCGCGCAATAATTATGAGACAGCTCGGGTAAAAGCAGCCGCATTGGCTGCGGGTCAAGTCGAAGAAGCGTCGCTTCGGGAGCAGCTTGCAGTGGCACAGGCTCAACTGGCCAAAACCAAGATTCGGGCTGCGGTCGCCGGCACAGTACTGACACGCGATGTCGAGCCGGGTGATCTGGTTCAGCCGGGACAAACTTTATTTACCATTGCGTTAACAGGGAATACAGAAATCCGGGTACCGCTAGATGAGCGGAATTTACCGCAACTCGCCTTGCAGCAAAATGCGACCGTCATTAGCGATGCCTATCCGGATCAGTCTTTCCCAGCTCGGATCAATTTTATTGCGCCAAGTATTGACCCACAGCGCGGTACAGTAGAGGTCAGGTTAACTGTCAATCCCGTACCAGATTTTCTGCGTCAGGACATGACAGTATCGGTGAATGTCGAAACGGCCAAACGAGCACGGGCACTGGCTATTCCAAATGATGCTTTAAGCAGTATCAAGGGAGACAAGGCCGTGGTCTTAATGGTACGTGATGGAAAAATACAGCGTCAGCAGATTACTTTAGGCTTGCGTGGCCTGGCCATGTCGGAAGTGAAATCCGGGCTGAGCGAGGGTGATCAGGTGCTGGCAGATGCCGAATCTTCATTGGAGGATGGCACCAGAGTTCGCTTAAAACCACAACAGAGTTCATTACAGAATTCTGCTGATATGGCCAATAGTAAAAATGAATTACCGGTGAACTTCGATTGAAAAATTTATTCGGGCGGCTCTGGATCGAATGGAAAATCGCGGTCAGTTTTTTGCGTGAGGGTTGCGCGCAGTCCATCATGATCACCATCGGGGTTGCTGTGGGCGTAGCGGTGATCGTCTTTATCACCGCGTTGATTCAGGGGCTGCAAGCCAATATTGTCGAACGTACCTTAGGTACACAGGCGCATATTCGCCTGTTGTCACCGGATGAAGTCAACCGGATTGTGTCACCTCCCGCCGGAACAGTGCAATTATTGCAGGAAGATAAGCGGGCGCAGCGCCTGCGTTCAATCAACAATTGGCAACAGATTACTGAAACACTGGATCAGTTACCTGTACTGACAGCCGTCTCGCCAGTGGTGTCTGGCCCTGCCTTTGTACAACGCGGTGATGCGATTGAATCCGTGGCCTTAGTCGGGATGAATTTGGAGCGTTATCAGCAGATCATTCCACTAAAAGAATATTTAACCAGTGGCCAGTTGCGGGTCGGCGCGGATGATGTGCTGATTGGCAGCCAGTTGGCCAAAGATCTCGGTGTTCAGGTCGGCAGCAAGTTGCGACTCGATACTGGTCAACAGAACAGTGCCTTGGTGAATATTGCCGGTATTTTTGAGCTGGGCGTACGTGAACTGGATGCGCGTTATGTCTATCTGGATCTTAAGCAGGCACAATCTTTACTCGGTCTGCCGGGCGGGGTAACAGTGATTGATCTGACCATTGCCAATATTTTTGAGGCAGACCAGGTTGCAGCACAAGTCGGACGCCTGACCTCATTAAAAGCCGAAAGCTGGATTGAAACCAATGCCCAACTGATGAATGCCATTACCGCACAAAGCCTGTCCACCAATATGATTATTGTGTTTGTCGCAATTTCAGTGGCTTTCGGAATTGCCAGCGTCATGTCCGTTAGTGTGGTGCAGCGCACCCGGGAAATTGGTATTTTGCGGGCGACAGGTGCAACCCAATCGCAAATCCTGAGAGTTTTTCTGTTTCAGGGTGCAATCTTTGGCTTGCTCGGTTCAGTGCTGGGCAGCATAGTCAGTTATGGTCTGGTATGGGTATTTAATAATTTTGGGCCGGGATTATTCTATATTCCAATTTCGATTGAACTGGTGATTTTGGCGCTATTGTTGGCGACATTAACAGGTGTACTGGCCGCAGCGGTGCCATCACGCCGGGCAGCAGCACTCGATCCAGTGGAGGCGATTCGTCATGTCTGAGCAATCTCAGGAAGTTCTGCGTCTGGAAGCGCTACGCAAGTCTTATAACATTGGACAGCCCAATGAAGTTGAGGTTTTGCATGGCATTGACCTGCGCATTGATCGCAACGACTTTGCTGCACTTATTGGCCCTTCCGGTTCTGGAAAAAGTACCTTACTGAATATTCTGGGACTGCTAGATAAACCAACGAGCGGCGAGCTGTACTTGTTGGGACAACCTACCAGTGCGATGGATGACACCGGTCGTACGGCGCTGCGCGGCAACAGCATCGGGTTTGTATTTCAGTTTCACCATCTGATTCAGGCATTTAGTGCACTGGATAATATTCTCATGCCTTTAATGATGGCGCATGGCAAACCGGATCAGCAGGCAATGCAACGCGCACGTGATTTACTGGCGGCAGTGGGGCTGGAAAAATTTGCCGAGCGTAAACCGAATGAATTGTCCGGAGGACAGCAGCAGCGGGTGGCCATTGCTCGGGCCTTGATTACTGAGCCGGCATTATTATTGGCCGATGAACCGACAGGTAATCTGGATACCCAGACCGCGGCTGATATGTTTGAACTGTTTCGTAAAGTGCATCGTGAACGCGACTGCGCCGTACTTTTAGTCACGCATGATCCGCGCCTGTCTGCCACTTGTGATCGTACCATCAATCTGGTCGATGGCCGGATTGAAAGTGATTCGAGCAATCCGCATCAAGATTAATCCAAACTGCAAGGAACCAGCATGTCCAACTTACAGGATCCAAGAGTTTTATTTGCCTTAGAAAGAACTGCGTTGGCCTGGAATTGTAGTGGGCTGGCCTTGATTGCTTTTGGCTTTGTGATTGAAAAATCAAATTTACTGGCGCAACTGGTCGATCCGGAAAAATACCAGAATAAAATTATTTATAGTCACTGGCTGGGAATTGCAGTGATTCTATTCGGTATGTTGATCAATATCGGTTCTATCCTGCAATATCGGGCTGGTCTCAGATCTTTGACCCCGGCAGAATTTATTTCTGACTATCAGATCCAGCATCCTGTGTTGTTAAATTTATTTACTGTATTGACCGGAATATTGTTAATTATTTCATTCTGGATTAGTTAAAAGATGAATGCTGAAGAATGAATGAACATATTCAGTCACCATTCTCGACTTGATTGAATTTAAATATTACTCGGTAGGCCTGATGATTTCTGGTATGGCCAATCCTGAAAAGGTTCTGGATTTCCTGGATATTTTGGCGACTGGGATGTGATGCTGGGCGCGATAGTGATTGTCTTTATTTCATTTCAAAAAACCAGTCGAAGACCGTATTTGATGAACCGATCCAGTTACCGACCAATCAGAAAATTGATTCTAGACTGGTGACGGGCAGTCTTTTATTTGGTATCGGTTGGGGAATTGCCGGTATTTGTTGGGCACCCAGTTTGACCTTAAAGGCAGTGCCGCGACTTTATTTGATTCGGTTCAAAAACTGTATCAGTTACCGGACGCCACCCGGGTATTTTTATGTCATGACTATCTGCCGGAACATCGCGAGCACTTTGTCTGTGAAACTGATATTCAGACTCAGAAGCAGCACAATATCCATATTCACACTGGCACGACCAAAGCTGATTTTGTTGAAATGCGCCAGCAGCGGGATGCCAAACTGAGCATGCCCAAACTGATTTTACCTGCGATTCAGATCAATATGCGTGCTGGTCAACTTCCTGAAGCGGAAGAAAACGAAATTTCTTATTTAAAACTGCCCTTAAATTATTTCCATGCCTGAACTTGAAATAAACGCCACATTCAAAAAGGATGTAGGCGATTGCCTACATCCTTAAATTTTGACGGTTTAATTTTAATGATTCTGTTTTTTAGCTTGATCTAACCATTGAGCACCGGTAAATCATATCTAATCAAAGCGTCAGGATGAAGCCGAACTTTAATGGCACTACCGCAAGTTTCCGCTTCATCCTGTGGGTAGCCTGCTCTCAAAGATTTGATCCGGTTTTATTATTCCAGATTACTTCTCAGCATCCAGGCAGTTTTTTCGTGTACTTCCAGTCTTTGCGTGAGAATGTCAGCAGTCGGCTGATCATTGGCTTCTTCAATGATCGAAAAAATACTTCTGGCGGTACGCGCCACAGTTTCATGTGCATCTACCAGTAAACGTATCATTTCTTCAGCTTTAGGCACACCTTCGACTTCTTTAATGGAGGTGAGTTTTACAAACTGTTTATAAGTACCGGGTGCTGCAAAACCCAAAGCCCGAATACGTTCAGCAATGATGTCCAACGCATTCCATTGCTCGGTATATTGAGTCATAAACATGTTGTGCAGGCTGTTGAACTGGGGGCCGGTGACATTCCAGTGGAAATTATGGGTCATCAAATACAGGGTATAACTGTCTGCTAAAAGTCTGGATAAACCATCGACAATTTTGGCGCGATCATCATGCGAAATCCCGATATCAATTTTCATTGCTTTAGATTCTTTTTTAGAAGAGGCCATGCTCTTACTCCTTCAAACTTAACGCGATACGGTGTATTAAAATAAAGTCGGATGTATCTGAAGCCCGAGCCAAGAGATGAAATGATCTCTATGACTTTGTATTTGATCTAACAGGCTAAGAGATTTAAGTGGTTATAAGTTATAGATATTAGATCAATATAAAGGCAGGAAGTTTAGTCATTATGTATAAGCAGGACGCGGGATTGTAACTATTTAAATCTGTCAAATTTTGACTATACTTCAGCGGTAGCACGTTAATTTCTCATAGCAAATTGAACTTCTAAAAAGTCCTAATCATTTCAGGATTGAAACATCGTTTTGGGTTATGACGCTTATTTGTGAGCAAGATCACATATCACCATACTGAATCTTTATTTCGAAATATCTCTGTGAAATTTTAATATTTTATTTTAAATAAATAACTTAGATAAAAATTTAAATCATAAATAAACCCGAAATTTATAAAAAATAACACAATGCTGCCTTAATTAAACAAGGCACTACAAACAATAATAAATCTCTTTCTCAAATGCAGTTATGTTAGGACACAGGCGAAACCAATAACAATATTCCCAGAAAAGCAAAAATGCTTCGAGTCAGCATATTCAGAAGAAATGTGAGGCTGATACAGGATCGGCTGTAGCAGATTGACTTGCGGGATGATTTTGATTCGGTAAGCCATGCAATATATAAGCTCAAGCGACTTTGAGATAGACCAAAAATATCTGAACTAAACTCAAGCTCAGCAAGGAATACATCATGAAAATTAAGGCCAATAGCCCCGCGACTGGTAAAGACGGTTTAGACAAACAAAATACCAATAAAAAAAGTGAACAGCTCGACGCATATCGCAGTGATGCGACCGAACAGGCACTCACTACCAATCAAGGGGTTAAAATTTCCGATAACCAGAACAGTCTCAAGGCAGGCGTTCGCGGTGCGACCTTGATCGAAGATTTTATTCTCCGGGAAAAAATTACCCATTTTGACCATGAGCGAATTCCAGAACGTATTGTGCATGCCCGCGGTGTCGGCGCACATGGCTATTTTGAGGCTTATCCGGGGAATGAAAAACTGACCAAGGCAGGCTTCCTGACCAATACCAGTGTGCAAACGCCAGTATTTGTGCGTTTTTCTACCGTACAGGGACCACGTGGTTCAGCAGATACGGTACGTGATATCCGTGGTTTTGCCACCAAGTTTTATACGGATGAAGGTAACTTCGATCTGGTAGCGAATGATGCGCCGGTATTCTTTATCCAGGATGGGATCAAGTTCCCGGATTTTGTACATGCAGTCAAACCTGAACCTCAGACCGAGATTCCTACCGGTGCATCTGCACATGATACTTTCTGGGATTTTGTTTCTTTAGTGCCTGAATCTGCACATGCGGTGATGTGGGCCATGTCGGATCGGGGTATTCCGCGTAATTTAAGAGCCATTCAAGGCTTTGGTGTACATACTTTCCGTTTTATCAATGCCGAGAATAAAGCGGTTTTTGTTAAATTCCACTGGACGCCAAAACAGGGTCTAGCCCAACTGGTCTGGGATGAAGCACAAAAACTGGCGGGTAAAGATCCGGATTTCCATCGTCGTGACTTATATGAAGCGATTGCCTCCGGTAACTATCCGGAATGGGAGTTGGGTGTACAGGTCGTCCCAGAAGAAGATGAGATGAAGTACGACTTCGACTTGCTGGACCCAACCAAAATTATTCCGGAAGAACTGGTGCCGGTGACGCCGATTGGCAGAATGGTGCTGAACCGTAATGTCGATTATTTCTTCGGTGAAACCGAGCAGGTGGCATTCTGTCCGGGACATATTGTGCCAGGACTGGATTTTACCAATGATCCATTATTGCAGGCCCGTCTGTTCTCTTATACCGATACTCAGCTCAGCCGTTTAGGTGGTCCAAACTTCCACCAGATCCCAATTAACAAGCCGGTTTGTCCATTCCACAATAACCAGCGTGATGGTTTACACCAGCGTATTGTACATACCGGTCAAGCCAGTTATGAGCCGAATTCGATTGACAATAACTGGCCGACTGAGACTCCGCCAGCTGAACAAGGCGGTGGTTTTGAAAGCTATCAGGAGCGTATTGATGGACACAAGATCCGTCAGCGTAGCGAATCATTCAGTGATCACTTTAGTCAGGCCCGTCTTTTCTACCGCAGCCAGGCACCACATGAGCAAAAGCACATTGTCGATGCCTATGTCTTCGAGCTGAGCAAGGTGGAGCGCAAATATATTCGTGAACGTGAAGTACTTGAAGTGCTCTGCAATATCGATCTGGACTTGGCACAGCAGGTTGCTGACCAATTGGGTATTGAAATTCCGGCAGAGAAAAAGGCGGCAAAATTGCCAGAGGTGCAGGTTTCACCACGTTTATCTTTTGAGGCATTTAAACCTGAAGATATTAAGGCACGCAAAATTGCGCTATTGGTGCACGACAAGGCCAATGAGGCCAGTATCAAAGCTGTTCAAGCTTGGGCAGAATCAGAAGGGGCTGTGGTCGATGTACTGACCCCAAAACCGGGCCCGGTACTGGGTCAGCAAGGCGAGGTGATTCCTTCCGATGGTATGCAAAAAGCAGAACCATCCATTGCCTATGATGCCGTGGTGATTGCTGACGGTGATAATTACGATGTGGTAATGAAAGACGGTGTGGCGACTCATTATCTGCTGGAAGCCTACAAGCATTTAAAACCAATCGTGTTCCTGGGTGATAAAGGCAAGCTGATTGAAGATCTGCGTTTGGTTAGCGATGAAGGAACTCTGGCAAACGGACAGTTTGAAGCAGTACAAGATAGCTTCAAGACTTTAATCCTAAACCATCGTGTCTGGACGCGTGAAGCGATTGCGGAAGCGATTCCTGCCTAAACGATTCAATTTATGTTAGAGGATAGAGGCTAAGGCTTCTATCCTCATGGTTTTAAAATGGATGAAGAGATGGTAAGACTGGATGTCAAAAAGTTGTTGGCTCAAGCACAACAAGCCAAATGGAGCAGAGAACAGGACATTTATCTCATTGAACATAATCATTTGCCTTTAGCTGAACTAATGCAGCAACTCTGTTTCAATGAAGAAGAGATTAATGCACGGCGTAAGGTACTAGGGCTGACCACACGTTTAAAACAAATGCGCAAGCTTTCTCATTAACTGACTTTAAAAACACAACAACATTATCCGTATTTTATGAGGAACCGCATGCATGAACCTCGGTTCAATATTACAAAGATTTGAAAATTCTCCTCTGGAGCTACAAGAAAAAATTCAGCACACTTTAATGGAACTGGTGGCGATTTCCGAACAGGTGCCTTATCCCGCTTCCGGAGCGACCTTAAAACGCTGGCAGATACTCAGCCAGGTTTCAGCCAGCAATCTGAGTCTGGGTAAACTCTATGAATCGCATTTAGATGCTTTAGCTATTCTGCATGAACTGAATATTCCGGTAGAACAAAAAGGCTTATGGGCAGTATGGGCAGCAGAAGGTGGCCCCAAACCTTTAACATTGCAAGCAGGAAAGCTAAGCGGAATTAAGCCTTGGTGTTCTGCATCGGTCTGGGTGCAACACGGTCTGCTGACTCACCGTGATGAGCAGCAATATTCACAATTACTGATTCTAGATTTGTCGCAAGAAGGCATTCAGCATCATCAGGATGCCTGGCAGGCAGTGGGCATGCAGCATACCTTGACTGCCCGGCTGGAACTGGATCATGTTGAGGTGGAAAAAGTCGCAGCTCCAAATGCCTATCTGGATCGGCCCGGATTCTGGCATGGCGCCGCAGGTGTGGCCGCGTGCTGGTATGGCGCAACCGTGCGTTTGGCTGAATATTTAAGACAGGCAGTATTGTTAAAACCGCATGCCTATAAGGCCATGTATCTCGGTGAAATTAGTCGGGAGCTTTTAGCGACACAGTCCTTATTTTATCAAGTTGCTGCATTGATTGATCAGCAACCGCAACACGCACATGAGTTAAAGATTCGTAGCCTACGTGCTCAGGTGGAAGCGACTGCCTTAAATGTACTAACTCATGTGGGTAAGGCCCTTGGTGCTGCGCCGTATTGTGAGCATCCGCATTTCGCCCGGCTTGCAGCAGATCTTCCGGTATTTATTCGTCAAAGTCATGCTGCATTTGACTTGGAGCGGATTGGCGAGCTGACTGCACAGGAGGAACAATTATGGACGTTATAAGACATGAGATTGTAGGGGATCGTGTCATCCATGGTGAAGGCACAAGACTTGAAGAATGGCGTTCCTGTCAGATCCTGCAACAGATGCCGGAATTTGATATTCCTAAGGTTATTCCTCTAGATGCCAGAGTCTGCATCATTGCCCCTCATCCTGATGATGAAATTTTGGGCTGTGGAGGCCTGATTCAGCGTCTGGACAAACTTGGCTATCAGATCGTACTTTTTGCCGTTACCAATGGGACAGCCAGTCATCCCGGCTCTAGTCTGTATACTCCCGAAGAGTTGAACCAGATTCGTCCTGCTGAAACGCGAGCAGCTTTAGAAGCATTACCTTTAAAACAGAATATTCTGCGGATCGCTTTAAACATTGAGGATGGTAAAGTCGCAGAACAGCGGAATGTGTTGCAACAGCATCTACAATCTTATCTGCAGCCGAATGATGTGTTAATTAGCACATTTGTTCATGATGGACATCCAGATCATGAAATTACGGGGCAAGTCACACAGCAGCTGGCCACTGAACTTCATTTGCCCTGTATTCAGGTCTTGATTTGGGCATGGCATTGGGCAGCCCCTGGAGATACCAGAATTCCCTGGGCCATTGCTCATCAACTCAAATTAACTGAGGAAGAATTACAGTATAAGTCTCGAGCTGCGCGGTGTTTTAAGAGCCAGATCGAGCTTGATCCGACGATAGATCAATCACCGATTCTGCCAGAGCAGGCATTGCAACGTATTCTACAGCCCTGGGAGGTGTATCTGTATGAACAGTAAAGCAGCCTATGATCAGGAATATTTCGATGCCTTATATGCACTGAATCAGGGAGATCCCTGGCAATATGAACAGCGTTGGTATGAACAGCGCAAACGGCAGATTTGTCTGGCGATCTTGCCGCACTTGCAGTTTGACTCCGCGATTGAGATTGGTTGCAGTAATGGCATCTTTAGTCAGGAACTGGCGCGGCGGACAAATAGCTTAATGTGTCTGGATGCCAATAATACTGCGATCCATTTGGCGCAGCAGCGTTTACAAGCTTATCCGCATGTACAGGTGTTACAGCGGATCGTGCCAGATGATTTGCCCGAACAGAAATTTCAGCTCATTGTCGTCAGTGAGATTTTATATTATTTGAACCCGATTGCTCTGCAACAGGTGCTGACATGGCTGCATACTGCACTGGAACCGGGCGGATGTATCTTGAGTTGTCATTGGCGCGCGCCAATCTCGGGATTTAGCCTAAATGGTGAAGATGTCCATCAGTATCTCAAAGCGCATTTAAACTATTCCCATCGTTTAAGTTTGCAGGATTCCGATTTTTTGATAGATCTCTGGCTGAATTCAGCGCAATCCGTAGCAGAGCAGGAGGGCTTAAGATGAAAAAAATCGGTGTGGTGATTCCGGCCTGTAATGAAGAAGCCTATATTGAACGCTGTCTGTTAGCCTTAAAATCAGCACAAACTTATTTTTTTCAATATTTTAAAATAATAGAAAATCTTCCTGAAATCCAGATTCTCGTGGTCTTGGACCATTGTACTGATAGCACCGCCGTTAAAGTTCAGCAAATGGGCATTCCGGCTATGAGCTGCGACTTCCGAAATGTCGGTAAGGCACGCCATTTGGGGATTCAGCAAATGATCGAGCAGGGCTGTGACTGGATTTGCTGTACCGATGCCGATTCATTCGTACAGTGTGACTGGTTTCAGATGATGTTACAGCATCAACCCACCGATGCGATTTGTGGTGTGGTCGAGCTGGATCAATGGGATCATTTAAGCCGGAAAACCCGTCAGGCTTATCTCCGACATTATCAGGACAGCATGGGACATCGGCATGTTCATGGCGCAAACCTGTGTTTTAAAGCTTCGGCTTATATACAGGTCAATGGGTTTCAGCAACTGGACTGTCATGAAGATGTCGATTTCATCCGTCGTTTAGAAAAAGCTGACGCGCAGATTGTCTGGTCGAATCAGCTGAGAGTCACTACCAGCAGTCGTCTTAGCTCAAAAATTGCTGCAGGTTTTGCCCATTTTCTGCAAAAACTTGAGCTTAAGCAGGCCGCGAAAAAACCGATCAGCCTGTGCAAATAAAAGCATAAAACTATAAATTTTATACAATCAGACACTTGTAAAAAATCTTAAAATTCGTGTCTAAAAACTATTCCATTTAAATTTATTCTGTTTATAATTCACGCAAATTCAGCCCCGCAAACTTATACATTCTAGCTATAAGTCTGTGGGGTTTTTCTATGGATGAACGGTAATGGATGCCTGAGCCTTCTTTTTTGGTAATACAATGTTCAATCAAACACTGCTTTCTCGAATTCAGTCTCCATCACCATATCTATGGCAGAAAATAGCGACTGCGTTATGCTTCTTTAGCTTGGGCTTTAGTACTGCGGCTTGGGCACCCTTAATTCCATATGCACAGCAGCGCCTGTTATTAAATCATGCTGATTTTGGCCTGTTATTGCTGTGTGCCGGAATCGGTTCAATGCTGGCGATGCCGCTGGCCGGTCGACTGGCCAATGCCTTGGGTTGCCGTGCTGTTTTGGCCGTAATTCTCAGTGCATTTTTATTTATTTTGCCTGCTCTGGCTTATAGTCCGAATCATTTAATGATGGCAATCAGCCTGTTTTTCTTTGGTGCCAGTGCCGGTGCTTTGGGCGTGACTGTCAATATCCAGGCTGCACAGATTGAGAAAAAACTCGGTAAAAGTTTAATGTCGGGTTTTCATGGAGTGTGTAGTTTAGGTGGTCTGGCAGGCGTACTGGGCATGACCATGTTAATGGGACTTGGCTTGGCGCCTTTAACCGGTGCGGTGATTGTCAGTGTAATTTTGCTGCTTATTGCCTTATTCGCTGTTCCTTTAAGTTTGGGTGCTGAGCCAAAAACAGCGGTAGAAGAAACATCACCAGAACAACCGGTAAAAAAAGCAGCACCGACCTGGGCAATTTTAGGTATTGGTCTGATCTGTTTTGTGGCTTTTCTTTCGGAAGGTGCCGCCATGGACTGGAGTGGTATTTATCTTGCTACTGAGTTCAGCCTGCCTGCGGCGCAAACCGGTTTAGCTTATAGTTTCTTTGCGGGTTTGATGGTACTAGGACGTTTTAGCGGTCACCTGATTATTCAGCAGTTTGGTGAAAAAAATACAATTCTATTAAGCGCACTCTTGGCTGCAACCGGTTTATTAACCGTGGTCTTTGCCCCAGTCTGGCAGGTGGTATTGGTAGGTTATGCGATTTTAGGTTTAGGTAGCGCCAACATTGTACCGCTGATGTTTTCCCGCGCAGGACGTCAGAAAACTTTGGCTTCACATGTGGCATTGTCTTATGTATCGGTATTTGCTTATACAGGTTCATTGATTGGACCGGCATTGGTTGGCTTCGGTAGTGAAATCATCGGATTGAGCTTAGTATTTAGCGTCATTGCGATTGGTCTATTGAGTATTGTGATTTTGAATCATCTCACTGCAGACCCAAGCGAAGTGCAACACAGCGAAGAGATTGTGGCTCCTCTTCAAAACGAAACACCAGCTTAATGCTGGTGTTTTTTTATTTAAAAATTTAGGCATGCACACTGAACTGGTTTGAAGCTCCTGCAGCCACCGGACGATAGATCCGCAAGCTTTGTGAGTTTTTCAGGTCGGTGATAAACTGATCACGCCAGCGAATAATATCGAAATTTTTCAAGCCTTGGCTTAAATAACGATAGCGCTCTAAACGTTCTGATTTAGACATACGTAGCGCTTTCTTCAAGGCTTTGGCCATACTGTCATGCTCATAAGGATCGACCAGTAAGGCTTCTTTCATTTGTTCAGCAGCACCGGCATATTTAGAAAGAATCAAGACACCCGGATCTAAAGGATCTTGTGCAGCAATATATTCCTTGGCGACCAGATTCATGCCATCCCGGATCGAATTTACCCAGCAAATATCAGCCTTACGATACAGTTGCATCAAGGCTTCATGACCCAAGGTGTCATAGCTGCAATCAAAGGGTAACCAGTCCGTTGTGCCATGCTGGCTATTGAGTTCATGCACGGCAGATTTAAATTGCGTATACAGGTTCTTATAGGTTTTTACATCCAGTCGGCATGGGCAGGCAATTTGTAATTGCTGGAATTGATTTTTAAACTCCGGTTGATCTTCCAGCAAGCTCTGCAACGATCCGATTTTCTCCAATAAGCCTTTACTATAATCAATCCGGTCAACTGAAATGATGGTTTTATAAGGCTGCACTGTATCCAGATCAAAGGGAAGCTTTTCCAGATGGGTATCTGAGGCCTGATTCTGTAGCTGCACAGGATGCACACCAATCGGATAGCATTTCACATGAATCTTTCGAGATTGATAATTCAGGATTTCATTGTGACGATGCTGCACTTTTAAGGTCTGTTCAAGGAAATTTAAACAGTTTTCCTGATCGCGAGAGGTCTGTAAACCCAGTACATCGTAGTTGGCCAAATGATGTGCCAGATCGCGATGAGCGGCTAAAGTCTGCCAGAGCCTTAGTTCAGGAAAGGGAATATGCAGGAAAAATCCAATACGGTTACGCATGCCCAGTTTACGGCAATAATGTGCCACGCTTAAAAAATGATAATCATGGATCCAAATGATGTCATGTGGAGATGTCACCTGTTTCAGGTGCTTGGCAAAACGCAAATTGACATCCTGATAGATCTTAAAATCCTGCGGCTGATAATCTACAAGTTGATGCTGGTCGTGCATCAGCGGCCACAATGCATTGTTGGCAAAACCACAATAAAAGCCTTGATATTGGGATTCAGTCAATGGACTCGTGTGATATTCAACATTTTGATGCTTCAGGATTTGAAACTTCTGCTCTTTCGTCTGGTCAACTCGGGATCCATTCCAGCCAACCCAGATACCGCCTATATCCTGCAAAGCATCCTGCAATGCCACCGCTAATCCACCTGCCTGTGTATTGTCTGACTTAGGTAGATTTACACGATTTGATAACACTATGAGTTTCGACATGTAATTTCTCCAATAATAATTGTTGTTGTGCTTTCAGTATTTCTAAAAATTCTGCTAGAAAAGCCTGTACTTGAGTCACGTTCTCGAGGCGATGTTGTGCCACGGTGTTGCCTGTACCGACTTTGATAGAGCAGCCTTTGAATGTGTTGATGACTTGAAAACCGGCTTCGTCGGTCAGGTCATCTCCGATAAAAATGGGGTAATGATCACTTAAGTGATATTGCTGAATGATTTGCTGGATGGCTGAACCTTTATTTGCCCCTTTGGGCACCAGTTCGAATACAAACTTTCCAGCCTTAAGTTCAAAATCCTGAAAATGAGTAAGACAATTCAAGGCAAATGCATGCACTTGATGCTCTAAATAGGGATGTTCACGAAAATGCAGGGCGACTGAATAGTCTTTAATTTCTATTCGAGTCTGAGGAATATTATTACTATGTTCTGTAATATAATTTTTTAATAATTCAAACTGTTTAGGATTTAAATCAATTAACTTGCTTAAACGCGATTGATAGCTTAATTCCAGACCGTGAGAACCGGCAATATTCCAGTCAAATGGATAAATAAGTTTTTGGGCTTGTGCAATTGAGCGACCGGTCACTAATATTAGCTGAATATATTGTTGTAACTCTTTTAAGGTATTTAAGGTTCCGCTCTTAATTATACTTTTTGCTGGATCTGGGTGGAATTCAGAAATGGTTCCATCAATATCAAGAAATAAAACAAGTTCGTGAGAATAAATAATAGGTTTGAGCTGATTTAAAATCACTTGAGGTAATATATAAGAAGATGTAGCAAGTGAATCTTCTAGGTCTTGATCTTCTTTGAGAATCGACATAAATACTACCTAAGCCTCTGAAATTAAATTGATTTAAAAGTTAAAACTACCTGAATGTTCATTGATCTGATTAAATTTATAACATATTTCATTTAACAGACTGGCTTTAAGTGCAGAAACGAAACACTTTTAACAAGTACAGTTACTTTGTAAGATTTAGAAATATTTTGGTAGAAATCCAGTATTGTTAATAAATTTTAAAAATAAATTATAAGGATTTTATATTTTAAAGTTTTCTTGGATTGATTGTTTTTTAGGGTTTTAGATAATAAGATTTATTATTTAATCGTTATTTTTGAATATGTATTTTGTAATTAATTTTTCAGAATATAGTATTTATTATTAATTTGTATTTTATTTTTTAAATATATGGGGAGATATAATTTTGAGATATTTTTAAATATAATAATTTAAATAAATTTAAAAATTGAGCATATATAATAAAAAATGTAAATTAAGTTCATGAAAATTAATATTTTTTACAATTGGCTAAGCTGTCTTAAAAGGAAAAATACTAAAATTGTCTAGAGGGAAATTTCGTATTATTAAATTTTCCCGGGACTAATTGGAGAGCTATACAATTTAAACAGCCTCTTAATTTAGCATCTCAGATTATTTTTTAATTCTTATTGGTAAATTTTATCAGAGGATAAAAAATCGAAGAAAGACGAACTCCAGCTCTATTACTGAACTCTCAAAATAACTTGAATATTCTTTTTTGAATCGAAGCGTAGGTGTTAGATGAAGTTGAACTAAACAGAGAGAAGAGATGTAAGGGTGGTATTACAATGACAGAGCAGATACAAAAGACGGAAAAACAGATCATCAGTGATCTTACATAGGTCAAAAAACTAAGTGATGTTTCAATTAATTTTTTTTTGCTCAAATGGACATGAGCCAATTTAAAATCAGTAACTGATGATAGAAGAGGCAAGAAATAATTTTTTGAAAAAATAATAAAAGAGCAATCAAAGTGGAGAGAAGCTAAGGGTCGTATCGTATAAGTTAAGAAACCAAACTCAGATACAACCCGTCTACTTGTATGAGGGAAAAATACTCAGATTTCTCGCCACACTTCATTTTCGTCTTTTAGAGGAATGGTAAAGTTAAAGTCATCATCATTACTGACCAGAAGACTGGTTGGAGTCTGCATGACCACTTTCAAAACAGTACCTGCTTCAAAAATAATAGGATCGCAGTTTTCTTTTTGTAGAGTCACCGGTTTAAGTAATTCAATTACTGAACTTTCCATAGTTTTTTCCAAAATAAGATTACTTTTCGATAATTAAATCATAGCATGATTTTTGAAAATTTAACTGTTTCTTCAAAAACTGAGAACTTGATCAATGACTTATTCAAATAGGGAGTAGTGCTCTATTTAGATTAAAGATACCTAGAAGACATGCAGTATGCCTGATTTTCATCCTATTCTCGCAGTGCTCAGAAGCATGAAATTCTTTTACATAAACCCGACAGATAACAGGCATAAAAAAGTCTATCAAAATAACGAAAGGTCAAAAATATTATGATTTTTCTGTTTTTTGATATCGCTCGGCTAAATGATAAAAATCGAGAATATAAGGAAAATCATAACGCAGAGCTGAATGATAAAAATAATTTTCTAGAGACTCGATATCTTTCTATCCTTTTTTACACTAAATTGAAAATTAATGCTTTATAACAGTAAAAATCTAAAATAAGAATAAACTATGCGTCATTTGAATGACCAAGAGATATAAGGAGAACTGGGTCGGCATGTTTAAGTCATTTTTCCCGCAACCCGTCTGGTTTTTTAGCAGCCTGATTTTGTGGTTTATCATTAATCTTGTACTTTGGCATAGTGGCGGATCAGGATGGGGAACCTATCTGGGTTTTCCTGAAGGTTATTTTGATGAAAAGCTTACAATCGGTATCGGGCGTTTCTGGTCAGCTCAATTCATCTGGTTCTATCTCTGGTATTTCATTGCAACTACGATATTTGCGCTGTTCTGGCAATGGAAAGCCAGACACCGATGGCAGCGCTGGTCGGTCTGGGGCTCGGCATTTATTCTGTTTAATATCTGGTTCGGGGTACAGGTCAATGTCGTATTAAACGAATGGTATAGCCCGTTTTATGATCAGATTCAACAAATGCTCACGAAGGGTGGTGGGGATGTTTCATTGCTGTATCAAGGCGCATTAACCTTTATTTATATTGCGATGGTTTATGTCACTTTAGCGGTATTTAACCTGTTTTTTGTCAGCCATTATGTCTTCCGCTGGCGTACCGCGATGAATGATTATTACACCGCACATTGGGAGCAGTTACGTCATATTGAAGGTGCATCACAACGTATCCAGGAAGATACCATGCGCTTTGCCAAAACCACGGAGCAGTTAAGTGTTTCCTTGATCGAAGCGCTGATGTTGCTGATGGCATTCCTGCCGATCTTATATCAGCTCTCTAGTCATGTGAAAGTTTTACCGATTGTAGGGGAAATACCGCATGCTTTAATGTGGGCCTCGATCGGCTGGGCGGTATTGGGTACGGTCATTTTAATGGTCGTGGGAATGAAATTGCCCGGACTGGAGTTCAATAACCAGAAAGTTGAGGCAGCCTATCGTAAAGAGCTGGTCTATGGCGAAGACTATGCTGATCGCGCACATCCGCTGACATTACAAGAACTGTTTAGCCGGGTACGCTGGAATTATTTCCGGTTGTATTTTCACTATGCTTATTTCAACATGGTTCGGATCTGGTACTTGCAGTTAGACAATATTTACGGATTATTTATTCTGTTTCCAAGTATTGCAGCAGGGGCAATTACTCTTGGTTTGATGATGCAAATCCTGAATGTATTTGGCAAAGTGCGGGAATCTTTCCAGTATCTGATTCTGTCTTGGCCGACGATTATTGAACTGATGTCGATCTATAAACGCTTAAAAGCATTTGAATCACATATTGATTAATTTTTTCTCATATTATTATCCTGCTTTATCAGCCAAACAGTTTTAGGTTTGGCTTTTTTTAGGGCGAGTTAATTTACAAAATCCAATAGAAAATATCGATCTGACCGTTGGTCAGATGACTTGGGTAAATCGTGTCAGAACCTCCCAATATTGGGGTATTCAGATATTTTTTTCTTGTCTAAAATCCTAAGGGCCAGCCAAGATGGCGTTTAATTTCCGGTGGTTTGACGTATAAAAATAACAAATGTACGTTGAGGAAATTATTCTTATGCTGATCTTGTTCAGGCAATGTTATAGCGGATAAAAGGTAAATTTATTACCCATTATAATAAAGGTCTGTAGCGTTCCCTGAATAAGCCGCCGGAGAAGGACTCACCGCCTTCTTCGGTTTTTTATGTGTTTTTTCTATCTTTTTCTTGAGTCCTGAATGGAATTGTTTATTATTTGAACTGATTTAAAATGATACTTGTGTCAATTTTTATCACATGAAGTTTGGCATAATCAGCAAAGTTGAGGCTGATATGTGCCTTTTTACCATTTAAATATTATAGTTATCAATATCTTGTGTTTGTTGTTTTGTGCTATTTAAGCTATGTTATACGGGATTTTGGGGTTGAGATATTTGCTGTGAAGCTAAAAGTAATAATTCTAATAATAGGGGCAGCAGCTTTAGCTGGATGTAATAGCGTGAATCGGTTGAAATCAGAGGTTTTACATCCTTTTGCCAGTCCGGAAGAACTAATTGCCAAACGGGCTTTGAATCAACGTGATGGTAGTGCAAAAGATTATGTTTATCTTTGGGGACAAGCTCAGAAAAATAACACGACTCAGGCCATGTATCCGCGTTCGATACTGACGCAATATTGTCATGAACAGGGCGGTAAATTTTCCCTGCTGTATAAAAGTAATTTTAGTGCCGTGGCAGATGTTGCCCAGCGTAAACGCCTGAGTGCCAATCGGGGTGTTGTACAAGGTAGCGGTGCCTATCAGTGTCGTATGGATGACCTGACTGAAAGCTGGATTGTCTCGATTGAACCAACTTCTGAACGACAAGTTGATAAATCTAGCCAGACGCGTAGTGTTCGACTACTCACCCAGGTCATGAGCCCTTCTCAAGCAAAAAACTTTTATCGTCCAACTAAAGCCAGGGTTGCTGTGGAGAAAACCACCCCTGCATTGATAAAAACCATGACTCCTCCTAAGACTCCTGTCGCAAAGACGACAAATGAACTGAAGGAATCAGCACGTAAAGAGCTGGAGAGGAAAGAATTAGAGCGAAAGGAATTAGAAAGAAAAGAGCTTGAGAAAAAAGAAGCAGAAAAAAAGCAGCTAGCAGCGGCATCAGCTCGAGCTACAATAGCAGAAACACCGCAACAACATCAGATGAAGATTTATGTGGCAGCGCGACGTGATATTAATAGTGGCAAGAATCTGAATAATGCCTGTAACAACGCCCAGCGTGCCTATAACTACGGTAAATTGCAGGGCACTGAGGGAACACGTGTCTATACTGAATCAGGGATGTTGGTTGCACGCTGTCTGAACAGTATTCCGGTCTATGCCAGCCGTTTCCCAAATGCTAAAGCGCAATCCAAGCGGATTTTGCAGAATTTGGCCAATAATTATAATCATGCCGGAGCCAAGAATATGCTCAGGCAGGTGAAGTAGGACTATTTTTTCCTTCTTAATCCATCCTCTTTCGAGCATCCTTAAAATACATTCTGAGGATGCTTTCACTCGCCTTTTTTTTAAAGTGGCGTCTTAAAAAATGCTGAACAGAGACGGGGATTTCTAATCTCAAACTCACATTTACACTCAATACACCTAATCAGATATCGGTCTTTTGCCCGTGGCTTGTGTATTGCCATAAATTACAGAGTAATAACACGGGCAAGGTGCGAGTCTATGATACAAAGTAGCTGATTGTTAAAAAAGAGATTCGCTTATGTCACGCCAAACTGAGGTTATCCGTCGCAGATTTACAGCTAAAATTCGGTGGGGATTAATGGCAATGGCCTTGATGGCTACCACCGAAATGGCTATTGCGGGGCCAACCGTCGAGCAGCTGAGTAACTGTCTGGTGAAATCCACCACGGCAGCAGATAAAACAACGGTGCTGCAATGGACCTTTGTTGCCTTATCTGCACATCCGGAATTGAAGAAATTCAGTAATGTGAATGAAGCACAAAGAACCCAGCTGGATAAAAATTTAGCCCAAGTATTGCAGCGTATATTGGTAGAGCAATGTTCTGCACAGACCAAAGCGGTAATTGCTGCGGAAGGCGTACAAGCGGTGGGTGACAGTTTTCAGGAACTTGGACGGATTACCGGTGAGGAAATTTTAGAAAATCCTGAAGTGAAAAGTCAGCTTAAAGGTGTGCTGCGTTATGTGGATTTAAATAAACTGGTGGTCACTTTCTTGACACCGGATGTGTGGAATAAGTTGGGTGAGTTAAGAGGGAAATAACTGATTGAATGCATGCGTGCCAGGGTCCAATTATGGTATTTATTATGAATAACATAAATGAAAAGATAGGGGTTGTTATGTTCAAACGCACTGCTTTATTGGGTTTAAGTATGTTTATACTTCCTCCTGCGCTGTACGCAGGGGACAATGATTTGAGTCGGCAATACTCAAATTGTATGGATCGCTCAGGTGGCGTTACTGTAAATATGCTGGATTGTATTGCGGCCGAAACAGATCGCCAAGATACACGGTTAAATAATGCCTATAAACAGACGATGGCATCGCTGAATGCAAACCGTAAAAAACAGCTTCAAGAGGTTCAGCGTCTCTGGATTCGCTATCGTGATGCCAATTGCGATTTTTATGCCGACCCGAATGGAGGGACGATTGCAACTGTAAATAGCAATAGTTGTTACATGGAAGCGACTGCCGCACGTGCGACTGAATTAGAAAATTTAAGAGAAGAGTATTAATTTAAAAAAATCCTCTCCCTAGCCCTCATCCTTTCTTGCGCTTCATTTTAAAGCAGTGCTTTAAAACTTGCTCAGGAGAGGGAACCACGCGTATCAATTGATGACGTGGCAAGTCCTCCTTTGAAAAAGGGGGATTTGGGGGGATTAATGATTACAATAAATCAGGATAAAACTTCTCAAACTCCGGATTTATAGCTTCACCCCGCAACAAATAACCTTTCGGTTGAATATAGCTATAAATTTCCCGTGCAGGCTGTTCATGCCAGCCAATATTAAAAGCACAAAGTTTTGGGAAAAATTGTAGATGGCTATAGTTCAGATTGTTATGAATCCAATAGGCAAGCTGTCGCCAGTTGGATTGGTCTTTTTCATACAGTTCTAGAAATGAAGGAATGACTATACACGCCGTTGCGCCGTAGCCTTTTTTGTCGGGATAGTCCCAAATATGGCTGGCAAAGTTTTTCTCATTGCTGGCACAGTTGTGTCCTTTTTCATTGCCAAGTTGGTTGACGCTTGGTGAGCGATATGCGGAGCGAATTGCAATTCGTCCAAATTTATCTTGGAGTGGTTCGAGCAGTTGCTCGCACAGTTGTGTACCTGTGTAGATGGCTTTTTCAGGATGATCGGGGAAGTTGGGTACACCATACCAATTAGCGATTTCGCTATAGAGGAAGTCACGCATAAAGAAAGACTTTGAAAGTTGAATTCGTCCTAAGTCTTCGAGTTTAGCGATAGATGATACTTTTTTGATGCTCATATGTATTTTTATTCAGATATAAAAACCTGCTAATTAATGAGCAGGCTTTTATTAAAAAATTACCCTATAGACTTCATTAATTCAGGAATATATGGCGCTAAAGAGGACCAAAGAGTTGCGATTGATGCACTGTTTGATAATAAAGATTCGAATGCTGATTTTCTTTCAGGATGACTTTGAGCATTTTCAATATTATTTATGTCAGTATTTAGAGTCTCCTTAATTGGGTCAGATTCTCGAGAGTTATTAATAACCTCACGAATTTGGTTACAAACCTGTTGTAACGCCTGGTTATAAATTTGATTAACACTCATTGTATTGTTATGACCACTTTGAATCATACTTTGCTGTATTAGATCTCTTGCGAAAGTAAAAAATTGTTTATACTAGCCCCATGAAATATGAAAATTTAACTCGATTTAATGATGGGGAATTTAAACG